>JBBRVM010000364.1:0-4482 GCA_038246865.1 Burkholderiales bacterium | reverse complement strand
AGCGTTCTACGTCAACGCCGCTATCGTCAATCAATTGGACGAACTCGAAGACGTCTACCTTGCGGAAAAGAGGTTGGAGGACATTCGCGCCGGTCGTAGCAAGCCCGTTCCCCTCGCGAGCGTGATGAAGCGCTAGGGTCTGGCGGATTGAGCTTGATCGAGCCGCGGTTAAAGAACTCGACGCACTCGATCCACCTGTCGCCAAACGAATCCTCAAATTTCTCAACGACCGAGTCGCGCCGCTGGACGATCCGCGAAGCATCGGCGAAGCGCTAACCGGCGCGCGCCTCGGCAGCCTCTGGAAATATCGGGTCGGTGACTACCGCGTCATTTGCAGCATCGAGGACGGCGCAGTGCAAATCCTCGTAGTGAAAATCGGGAATCGGCGTGAGGTTTATCGGTGAACGTCAGCCGCATCGATTGACCTGTTTCAAAAACCTCTTTTGCTCACCCCTGCTGGCGTCATTTTCGCCAGAAGCGGGAATCCAGAAAAGTTACACTCCAAAAGGACGTGACTATTCCGCAGGTTCTGGATTCCCGAGCCTTGGCCGAGAAGCCTTAAGGAGTGTGGTGTGAATTACTTTGGATATTTTTGGTGCATAGCAACGGTGTTCGCGATTGCGTTTTGTTATCGGCGCCCCGCGTTAGTAGCTCTGATTGTGACCGTTGGCGGACTTCCATACGTCGCGCTTAGTGGCGCTGGACCCTACACGAGCATTCCGGTCAGGATAGTCGCGCTTGCGTTTGTGACCGCGATTAGCGTTATCGGGTGCATAGCCGTCGACGCAAAAATACGCGCAAAAAAATGTGAGGATGAGATTTCTACCCGTTTGAGCTAACGAGCGATCCGTGAGGTGGCAGCGAGCATTTGCGGGCTACCCCGCCTTCCCATAAACCTCATTGATCTGCTGCGTAACCCTGACAAACGTAGTGCACTTGGATAACGCCTTCAGCGTCCGCGCACCCACATAAGTGCAGGTCGAACGCAACCCACCCAGCACTTCCTGTACGGTCTGATCCACCGGGCCGCGAGCTTCTAGCGTGACCGCTTTCCCTTCGCTCGCACGATATTTCGCTACACCGCCTGAATGCTTTTTCATCGCTAGTTCGCTCGACATGCCGTAGAACGTGCGGTAGGTTTTGCCGTCAGCTTTGTTGTGTACGATTTCGCCGCCGGATTCGTCGTGGGCGGCGAGCATGCCGCCTAGCATCACGAAGTCTGCGCCGCCGCCGAAGGCTTTGGCGACGTCGCCGGGCACGGTGCAGCCGCCGTCGCCGCAGATGTGGCCGCCCAGGCCATGTGCAGCGTCGGCGCATTCGATGATGGCGGAGAGTTGCGGGTAGCCGACGCCGGTCATCTTCCTTGTGGTGCAGACGCTGCCGGGGCCGATGCCCACTTTCACGATGTCCGCGCCTGCCAGGATCAGCGCTTCGGTGATGTCGGCGGTGACTACGTTGCCGGCCATGAGGGTGGTTTTGGGATAGGCTTCGCGGAAGCGCTTGACGAAATCAATGAAGGTTTCGGTGTAGCCGTTCGCGACGTCGATGCAGACGAATTCGATGGCGTCGCCAGTCGCGTTTTTCACCGCCTTGAATTTGTCGAGATCGGAGTCGGTGATGCCGAGCGAGTAGAACGCGTACTGATGCACCGGGTGGTTGTTGTCGTTGAAGAAGGTGACGTAATCCTCCACCAGATAATGCTTGTGCAGAGCGACGTGCATGTGATGCTTCGCGAGAGCGGCGGCCATTTCGAAGGTGCCGACGGTGTCCATGTTCGCCGCGATGATCGGCACCGTTTCACTGTGACGACCGGAATGGCGGTAGGAGTAATCGCGCTTGAGTTCCACCTTGGCGCGCGAGCCCAGCGTGGATCGCTTGGGGCGAAATAAAACGTCTTTGAAATCTAGCTTCAGTTCTTCTTCGATACGCATCGTAACTACCTCATGTAGGGTGGCGGGTTTACGCAAAAGCGCTGTGCCCATGCGTGTGAACCAACGTCGCAAATTTCAATCGTGGCTCGTTCCACGACGCGTGGGCACGGGGTGCCCACCCTACGGGAAATCGTGGGCGTAAAAAAACGGGGTGTCGGCAAACGCTTAAGTTCGATGACAACCCCGTGGTTGCAGCGAATTGTAGTGCCGAATCGGTAGACTCCGTCTTATGTCAGAGATAAACACAACCCACGCCAGCTACGCCCGCACCGCGCTCGAAAACGCGCGCCGCGAATATCCCAATTTCACGATGCATTTTGTGCATGACGCACCCGAAGCGCAGGCTTGTGAGCCGTCGTTTTTGCACCCGATATTCTTCGGAAGCTACGACTGGCATTCGTGCGTTCACATGCACTGGTCGATGGCGCGGCTCTTGAACATGGAACCGGAAGAGGCGCATTCGAAGGCGATTGCCTCATGGTTTGACCGACAGTTCAACGCGATGAAAGCGGAGCGTGAAGTCGCGTATTTTTTGCGCGATGGCGCGGCGCACTGGCAGCGGCCCTACGGTTGGGGCTGGTTGCTAAAGCTCTATTCGGAGTTGGCCGTTTGTACTCATCCCCATTCTGAAAAATGGCGCGCCGGGTTGCGTCCGCTGGCGGACTATCTCGCCGACGCCATGCTGCATCATCTGCAAACGGCGAATGCGCCAGTGCGCCACGGTGTGCACTCGAACACTTCGTTCGCAATGATTCATGCGTTGCGTTATGCGACTACGGTCGGTGATATCGAATTCATGGATGTCATCAAGGCCAAAACACGGCAATGGTTCGGCGCAGATCGGGACTATCGGCTGGCATACGATTTTTCGGGTGAGGACTTTTTGTCGCCTTCGTTGACTGAGGCGTTGCTGATGTCGCTCGTGTTGCCAATCGATGAATTCCTTGCGTGGTTCGACGCGTTTTTGCCAGAGCTTAAAGCGGGTGATTTTCGGTTGCTGGAACCGGCTTTGGTCACCAACGAGCATGACGCAAAACAGGTGCACAACCACGGCCTGAATTTGTCGCGCGCGTGGTGCATGCGTGGGATCATGCAAATGCTCGAACCGGGCGGTGATCCGCGCTGGCAGCGCTTCGGAACGCTCGCACGCGATCATGTGATTGCGGCGGAGGCAGCGATTACGGGGGGTCAATATGTGAGCACTCACTGGCTGATTTCATTCGCGCTATTAGCGGACACGGAGTGGCACGCTTGAGCTCTGGAGACATTGCGCTGTCGCTGATGGCACTGATGATCGTGCTGCTAGTGATTATTGTCGTGTTGATCGTCACGCAAAAGGGAGCACTCGTTCGACGCATGAGCGGTGAGCTCAGTGGTCAGTTGGAGCAGAAGCATCGTTCCATGATCGGCGATGTTGGCGGCATGTTCAATCAGGTCAGCGAACGTGTCGGGCGTGACTTGACGCTGGCCAACAGTGGCACACGCGAGGTGATCGGAACAATGCAGGTGCAGGTGATTCTTTCGCTGTCGCAGCAAACTGAGGCGTCGCTAAAACAACTCGCGCTGTTGCAGCAAACGCTCTCTACACAACAAGATTCGCTCAAACGCGAAGTGCTCGAAGGCATGCTCGGGAAGATGGCCGAGCAGACGCGCGCCAATCAGGAGCTGCTGCAGAACACCTTGCGCTCGATGGGCGCGCAGATCACGCAGCAGGCCGAGACGATGACGAAGACTGTCGACGGGCGACTGGAACAAATTAGCGGCAAGGTCAACGAACGACTCGATGAAGGCTTCAAGAAAACCAACGAAACGTTTGCCAACGTGATGGCGCGACTCGCGGTGATTGACGAGGCGCAGAAGAAGATCGACAGCCTGACGACGAATGTGGTGAGCTTGCAGCAGGTGCTCTCCGACAAGTCAGCGCGTGGGGCGTTTGGTGAGGTGCAGTTAGAGGCGCTGGTGCGTGACACGTTGCCACCGGACGTTTACGAATTTCAGGCGGCTGTGGGTAGTGGGCGTGAGAAAGCTGACTGCGTTTTGACCATGCCAGACGGCATGTCGAAGATGGCGATTGACTCGAAGTTTCCGCTCTCGAATTACCGCGCATCGATTGATTCGACGCAGCCTGAGTCGCTGCGCGCAGTGGCGCGAAAACAGTTCGCGACCGATGTGAAAAAGCACGTTAACGATATCGCGAGTAAATACATTCAGCCCGGCGCAGGCGCTGATTCAGCAGTGATGTTCATTCCGTCGGAGGCCGTGTTTGCCGAGATTGTGGGTAACCAAGCCGACATCGTGGCACAGGCGCAGGCGCAGCGTGTTTGGCTCACTTCCCCGACTAATTTGATGGCGGTGTTGCACACCGTGCGCGCGGTGATTCGCGATGCTGAGATGCGCAAACAGGCCGCAGTGATCAAGAACGAAGTAGGCAAACTCGGCACCGACTTTGGGCGCTTTCAGGAGCGCATGGACAAGCTCGCGACGCACATCAAACAAGCGCTCGAAGACGCGGAAAACGTGCAGATTTCCAGCCGCAAAATCAGCGGGCATT
>JBBRVM010000363.1:0-4485 GCA_038246865.1 Burkholderiales bacterium | reverse complement strand
GTAGTAAATAAATCCATCCGGATCGCGCATCACGGGAAGCATGGGATGCACGCCGTCGATCTTGCCGGTGACGACGTAAAAGTGCTCCGCTGAATACAGCGGCACGTTGACGCCAGCGAGCTTGCCAAATTGACGCGCCCATTGTCCCGCGCAGTTCACGACGACCTCGCAGCGTATGTCGCCTTGAGCAGTGCGCACCCCCACCGCGCGACCCTGCTCGATGATCACGCCGGTCACTTCAACATCCTCGACCATGCGCACGCCGTTGTTGCGCGCGCCCTTTGCCAGCGACATCGCCAGATCGGCCGGATTCGCCTTGCCGTCGCCAGGAATCCAGATCGCGCCCTGCAAGTCATCTATGCGCATGATGGGATAGAGTTCGCCCGCCTGCTGCGGCGAAATTTCTTCAACATCTACGCCAAAGCTCTTCGCCAGAGCCACCTGCTTGCGCAGCACCTTCATCCGATCTTTGGTAGCCGCGACATTTACGCTGCCACACTGCTTCCAGCCCGTCGCAAGCCCCGTTTCCGCTTCGAGCGTTGAGTAGAGCTCGATGCCGTACTTGCTCATGCTCGTCATGTTGCGGTTGGGCCGCATCTGCCCGATGAGCCCCGCTGCGTGCCAGGTGGTGCCGCAGGTGAGTTTGCCCTGCTCCAGAAGCAGAACGTCGCGCTTGCCCATTTTGGCCAGGTGATACGCGGTTGAGCAGCCAACGATGCCACCGCCGACGATGATGATTTCTGCGTGCGTGGGGAGATTCATTTCATCAATTTTTCCGTAGGGTACGAATCAAAAATGCGCACCGTGGTTACGCCCAAGCCATCGTGGATATTTTCTAACCATGGTGCGCGCTTTGGTGCACACCCTACTTATCAGCTTTATCTTGTAAGCCCCATTTAACGGGGCATACACGGACTAATTTCTATTTCTCGACTCTCAATAAAAACCACGTTTAGCCCCAATAGAACGGAGCTTTCCACACAAAGCTATTGAGATATTTAACCCAGCCGTAACGCCATCACGCCGCCCACAATCACGCAGGTTCCAAGCGCACGCCTCGGCGTGAATTTTTCTTTCAGCAACCAGCTTCCGAGTAACGCCGCGAACAGCACAGAAGTTTCGCGCAACGCCGCCACCGTCGCCACTGGCGCACGCGTCATGGCCCACAGCGCGATGCCGTACGAGCCGAGCGAGGCCAAAGCGCCGCCCATTGCAATCGGCCATCGCGCTTTCGCATACGGCCATGCAACACGACCGCGCCGTGCGAGCACGATCGCCGCAAACGGCCATCCGTCCAGAACAAAAAGCGCGACGACGTATTGCAACGCGTTGCCAGAAGCTCTCGCACCCAATGCATCAACGACCGTGTAAATCGCGATCACCACAGCATTTGCCAGCGCGAACAGCGTCGCCCGCCGATTGTCGAGCGCGTGACGACTGAGGCCAAGCACCAGCACGCCGGCGCAGATGCCGATCACGCCCGCCCAGGCGAGCGACGACAAATGCTCGTTGACGGTAAAGGCCGCCGAGACCGCCACCAGCAAGGGCGCGACGCCCCGCATCAACGGATAGGTCAAGCCCATATCGCCGTGCTTGTATGCGCCGGTCAACGCGACGTAATAGGCGATGTGAATGATGACCGAGGTGACGATGAAGGGCCACGCGACGGCAGGCGGCCAACCGACGATAAGCACGAGCGGAAGCGCGATGACCGAGCCGAGCAGGTGAATGAGCGCGGTATCAAGCGCCTTGTCGGTGCTCGATTTCACGACCACGTTCCAGCTCGCGTGGAGCAAAGCGCCGAACAAAACCAGCGCCACGATGGGCCAGGTTAACTCCACCCGGTTACGCCCTTGCGGCGCATTGCTCCGCACGCTGCATGAAATGACTGAGCGGTGGCGTCACAAGGCTCTCTCTCTTCGCCAGATCGTCCCACATGCGCAAGCGGACCGCGTCCGCAGCGCCCGCCTGCGCAATGAAATCTTCCGATTCAGTGGCGCTAAAAATGCCACCTTGCAGAATGAGGCTTCGCTTTGAATCCTCAGATAACGCGGCGTGATAATCAGCGCGAGTCGCGCAAAGGTAGCGCTTGGCGTCGACATGAAACTTGATGGCGTTCAGTACCTCATCAGCGAAAAGGCCGCGCAAAAAAGGCAGCGCGCGATACTGGTGAACATCGTCCACACCACGCAGCGACGGCGTATCACCAAAGTCGTGCAACAGATGCCCCAGATCATGCAGAAGTGCCGCCGTGACTAACTCGTCGCTGGCACCTTCAAGCTCAGCCTGATACGCCGTTTGCAGCGCGTGTTCAAGCTGAGTCACAGGTTCGCCGGAGTATTGCTCGCCGCCACGCTCGGCGAACAATTGCTCAATGTCCGCAAGCGTCAGCATGGCGCGACCTCGCTCAAACCCACGGCAAAGAATAGGTCTTGATATTAGTAAAACTCTTGATGGCCTCCTGCACGCCTTCCTTGTAGCCGAGACCGGAATCCTTGATGCCACCGAACGGCGTGAGTTCAAGGCGATAGCCCGGTACTTCACGAATATTTACGCTGCCGACATCCAGTTCACTCACGAAACGCGTGATGTAATCCAGACGATTGGTGCAGACGGCGCTGGAGAGGCCGTAAGCGGTGCCGTTGGAAATGCGAATCGCTTCATCAATGTTCTTGAAGCGAATGATGGGTGAAACCGGGCCGAAAGTTTCCTGCATCGCCACGGTCATTTCCGGGCGCACCTGGTCGAGCACGGTCGGCGAATACAACGCACCGCGCCGCTCGTTCCCCACAAGCAATCTGGCGCCCTGCGCAATCGCTTCATTGACACGCGACTCGAAGAGCATCGCGGCAGGCTCGTCAATCACCGTGCCCATGTCCAATTTTGGATCGGACGGATCACCGTATTTCCATGCACGTGTCTTCTCGACTACTTGCTCAACGAACCGATCAGCTACCGTTTCATGGACCAGCATGCGCTTGATCGCGGTGCAGCGTTGACCTGAATTTTTGTAGGAGCCTTGCACCGCGAGCGTAGACGCTTCGTCAATGTCCGCATCTTCCATCACGATGATCGGATCGTTGCCGCCCAGCTCCAGCACCATTCGGCGATAGCCCGCTTTGTGCGCGATGTATTTGCCGATGGAAACGCCGCCCGTGAAGGTGACAAGATCAACGTGCTCATTGGTCAACAACTCGTCGGCTATCTCGCCCGGATCGCCGGTGATCACGGACAACATCTCGGGCGGCAAACCCGCTTCATACAAAAAATCGGCTAGCAGAATCGCAGAGAACGGTACCTTCTCCGACGGCTTCAACACCATCCGGTTATTGGTCGCAACGCTCGGTACCACCTTGTGCGCCACCTGATTCATCGGGTGGTTGAACGGCGTGATCGCGGTGATAACCCCGAGAAGCGGCGAGCGTTGCGTGTACACGCGACGCTTCTTGCCGTGATGCGTCAAATCGCAACTGAAAATCTGTCCGTCGTCCTTGAGCACTTCGTTCGCACCAAACAGGAAGACATCGCTGACTCGGCCTGCCTCATACACGGCGTCTTTCATGCAGAGGCCCGCTTCGGCAGAGATGAGCTTCGCCACGTCATCCTGACGTCGTCTGGCAATATCTGCTGCGCGATTTAAGATCGCCGCACGCTCGTAGCGGGTGAGCGTGGGGCGGTAGGCGTGTGCTGTCGCATACATCTGCCGCACCTCGTCCAGCGTCGCTTTTGGTACCGTGCCGATCTGCTGTTCGGTGTAGGGATTGTGTACGGCGATTGCGCGGTCACCGGTACGATCCGCGCCGACCTTACGACCCGCGATACGCATGGCGTTGAGCTGGTTGTCGATGATGAATTGATTGATCATGGTGTGGGTTATTTCGTGTGCAGACGGCGAGATTACTGCGCGTAATTCAACGCCAGATCGAAAGCATCGAAATTGCGGAACCGGCGGTTCATATCGAGTCCAGGAAGCTTGCGATTGACGATCAACGGAACACGTTGCTCACTGACACCACCGTGCGAGCGTAGTGGCGCATCGAGCCCCGACAAGTCATGCCTTGATGCCGACGTACCGATCACGGTGAAGCACTCCGACACCACCACCAGATCGCCGATGCGGTCTTCGGGCAACTCAAATTTCATTGCGGCCTCGGAGCGTGTCAGCGCCGATTCAACACCGCGTATCGCGGCGACTTTTGCTCGTGCCACCGCTGGGTCAATGTCCGAAGGCAAGTACACCGTTGCAAACGACCCGAGCGCGCCATGATGAACCACATACGGATCGGTAATCGGCAGGATAACGCGAGCGCGACCCACACCAAAAGCGCTATCAAACCAGTCCTGAAGGTAAATCACATCGGGCGTGCCGTCCATCAATACCTTGGCGTTCATGCCGTGATCCGCCGTCAGCGCAATCACACAGCCCATCAGATCGAGCTTGCCGAGGTAGCCGTCCATCATTGCGTTGAACGCGTTGGCCCCCTC
>JBBRVM010000362.1:0-4486 GCA_038246865.1 Burkholderiales bacterium | reverse complement strand
GGTGATGTCGTCGATGTGCGCGGGACTGAGTTCTTTGCGTTTGCTGCCGAGGCTTTTCCGCATCTTTTGCCAGAAGGCGGAGGCGTCGATGAGCTGCACCCTGCCCTTCCGGGCGGCGGGCTTCCGGTTGCTGACGATCCAGACGTAGGTCGAAATGCCAGTGTTGTAAAACATGTCGGTGGGCAGCCCGATGATGGCCTCGACGAGGTCGTTCTCCAGGACGTAGCGGCGGATCTCGCTCTCGCCGCTGCCCGCGCCGCCGGTGAACAGGGGCGAGCCGTTGAGCACGATGCCGAAGCGGCTGCCGCCATCAACCGCTGGGCGCATCTTGCTGATGAGGTGCAGCAGGAACAACAGCGATCCGTCGCTGACGCGCGGCAGGCCGGGGCCGAAGCGGCCGTTGAAGCCCTGGGTTTCAAACTCTTTGCGGATCAGCGCTTCGATCTTTTTCCACTCCACGCCAAACGGCGGGTTGGACAGGCTGTAGTCAAACAACTTGCCGAGCAGGCCGTCGGCGGACAGGGTGTTGCCAAAGATAATGTTGGCAATGTCCTGACCCTTGATCAGCATGTCGGCCTTGCAGATGGCGTACGACTCGGGGTTGAGTTCCTGACCGTACATGACGAGGCGGGCATCGGGGTTCAGGCCGGCCAGATGTTCGCCCGCCACGCTCAACATGCCGCCGGTGCCGGCGGTCGGGTCGTACAGGCTGCGCACGACGCCGGGTTTGGTCAGCGCCGCGTCGTCTTCGATAAACAGCAGGTTGACCATGAGGCGGATGACCTCACGCGGGGTGAAGTGCTCACCGGCGGTCTCGTTGGACAGCTCGGCAAATTTGCGGATCAGCTCTTCAAACACTGCGCCCATTTCGGCGTTGTTGACTACATCGGGGTGCAGGTCAATGTTGGCGAACTTCTCGGTGACCATGTAGAGCAGGCCGGACTTGGCGAGCTTGTCGATCTGGGTGTGAAACTCGAAGCTCTCGAAAATGTCGCGCACGGCAGGCGAGAAAGCTTGCAGGTAGGCGCGCAGGTTTTCGCCGATATGATCCTGGTCGCCCATGAGCTTTTTGAGATCGAGCGGGGAGGTGTTATAGAAAAGCTGACCCGCTTTGCGCAGCAGGAAGGGCTCGGGGTTGAGGCCCGCAGCCTCGCGGGTGGTTTTCTCCGCCAGCACGGCGGCCTTGGTGGGCTCCAGCACGCAGTCGAGGCGGCGCAACACGCTGAAGGGGAGGATGACTTTGCCGTATTCGGACTGTCTGTAGTCGCCGCGCAAGAGGTCGGCTACGGACCAGATGAAGGATGAGAGGTTGGGATTTGCCATGCGGGGAGTGTAGAGGCTGACCACGCCGAAGGCGCGCGTTGCTGACCTTTTCTATCGGCAGCAAGTCAGCGATGTTTGTGAAAAAGGCTGCACGTGATTGGCTGCTGCAAGCCGGGACGGCGTTGCGTTTGCTCGATCACGTTGCCTGAACAAATTCTCGCGGCTGAAGCTCGCTCAAAACACGTCTTGAAGACAAAACGAGGCCAGCGCTAGGAGTTGTCGCGCGGCAACATCTCCGCACCGTCGCCAGCGCCTGCGGCCAACGCATTGGGCGGCAGTTCAAGCAACCTTTCCACCCGCGAAAACACTTCCGCACGCGAGCACGGCTTTCGCATGAAATCATCGGCGCCGATTCGGCGGACGTAGTATTCCTCGGTGGCGGCTTCGCTGCCGCTCATGATGATGACGGGGACTTTGCCGACATATTGCGAGCGGCGAATGCGGCGCAGCACGTCGAAGCCGCTCATGCCGGGCATGACGATGTCGAGAAAGATCAGATCGGGTTTGTTCTTTCTGAGCACTTCAAGGCCCTCTTCGCCACCATGCGCTTCGAGCACCGTGAAGTGGTTTTCGCGCAGCATTCTTCCGAGGGCGGCGACCATGGTTTTGGAGTCGTCAATGATGAGGGCGGTGGTGCCGGGTGGGAGTTATTTGCGCGGTCTGCGCCGACGCTCCGAGGGCACGCCAGCCGTTGAAACGGGCTCGATTCGTGGCGGCTGCGGCTCGGCCAGGCGCTTGCGAAAAAAGTCAAAGAATGCCATCAGCCTGTTCCTTCGCGCCACGGAGGCGACGAGCGTCAGAGCGTTGTGCGGCGCACTTGCCGGGACACGTCTGCATCGTACCCATCGCATTAAGAAAACGCAAAGTTTATTGCCGTCGAGATGTGCGAATGATAATCAAGCGCACGGCGATGTTGCCCGGATGTTTGGTCGCCGCTATCTGCGGCTCGTCGCATTAAGCGAGACGCGGGCGGGAACAGGACGGCACAATAGCCACCATTGCAGGTGCTCAAATCAGGATTTGGATCCATGAAAATTGTTACCAGGGGTCGCGTGATCGGCCTCCTTGTGTTGCTCAGTGTCGGCGCGGTTTTGTGGGGCGGCTATGCGCTGCAGCAGAAGCTGGGCGCGCCGGACGACAAGCCGCGCTACAAGACGGCCGACGTCGATCGCGGCTCGATCGTGCAGTTCGTCACGGCCACCGGCACGCTAAATCCTGTGGGTTTGGTGAACGTTGGTACGCAGGTGTCGGGTACGGTGAGCGAGCTGAACGCGGACTTCAATGATCGCGTGAAGCGTGGGCAAGTGCTGCTGAAAATTGACCCGACTTTGCTTCAGGCAGGAGTGAAGCAATTTACCGCCTCCCTCAATGCGGCGCGCGCGCAATTGACGCTCGCCGAAAGCAACTACAACCGCAACGCCAAACTAATTGAGCAAGGCTTTATTTCATCGGCCACGCTGGAGCAATTACGGCAGGCGCTCGATGCGGCGAAAGCCGGGATGGACGTCGCTCGCGCGCAGCTTGAGCGCGCGCAGGCGGATATGAACAACAGCGTGATCCGCTCGCCGATCGATGGCGTGATCATCAAGCGCACGGCCGATCTTGGGCAGACGGTGGCCGCGAGTTTCCAGACGCCGAACCTCTTCACCATCGCGCGTGATTTGAAAGAGATGCAGATTGACACCAATGTGTCGGAAGCGGACGTCGGGTTATTGAAAGCCGGTCAGGCCGTTCGCTTTGTGGTGGATGCGTTTCCGGAACGCGATTTTGAAGGCAAAGTGCGGCAATTTCGACTGTCGCCGAATGTGCAGCAAAACGTGGTGACCTACAACGTGGTGATCGATGTGGCCAACCCGGAAGAATTGCTGAAACCGGGACTCACGGCGCAAGTGCGCATCATCACTTCGAACAAGCCGGACGCGCTGCGCGTGCCGACCGCCGCCCTGCGCTACCGCCCGAGTGACTACGAAGTGGCGTTGGACAAAATGAAAAGTGGCTTGCTCGGGAAGAAAGCCGATGACAAGGCAGACAAGAAGGACGACAAAAAGGGTAATACTGCCGTGGTTGAATCGGATGCGACCGACGAACTCGGCCTGCGCACCAAGCTCGGCGAGCGCCTGTATCGCGTGTACAAAGTCATCGACAATCAGCGCTCAGAGCCCATTGACGTGGTGATCGGTGTAGCGAACAGCAAATACACCGAGGTCGTTAAAGGGCCGCTGCAGGCGGGTGACAAGGTGGTGGTGCGGTCGCTGCTGGTTGACCCGACAAAATAGTGGGCGCTTCACATCATGGCAAATACGGTCGTCATCCTGAGCCGAGCGAAGGATCAGGTGGCATGCCAACATTGCTCTTTCGAACAACGATCCCCGCATGCAGCGTGATCCTTCGCTTGAGGCTCAGGATGACAGAACTATGACGGCTGCAAATGAAATTCGAGACACGCTGATCAGGTTGAGCAACGTCCGCAAAAGCTACTTCTCAAACCGCGTAGAAACGCCAGTATTGCACGGCATCGATCTGACGATGCAGCGTGGTGATTTTCTGGCGATCATGGGACAGTCGGGGTCTGGCAAATCGACGCTCATGAACATTCTCGGTTGCCTTGATACGCCCACTACCGGCACCTATGAACTGGCATCGCAACAGGTGCGTGATCTGTCGCGCGCGCAACTCGCCGATCTGCGAAATCGCACGATTGGCTTTGTGTTTCAGAGCTTTAATTTGCTGAAGCGCATGTCGATTCTGGACAATGTGGCATTGCCGCTCATTTACGCCGGTGTGTCGCGCAAGGCCGCGCGTGAACGGGCGCGAACCCAACTCGAAAAAGTGGGGCTCGGCGAACTGGCAACCCGACAGCCCAACCAGCTCTCGGGCGGCCAGCAGCAGCGCGTCGCCATCGCCCGCGCGCTGGTGGCCGATCCGCCGCTGATCCTCGCCGATGAGCCGACCGGGAATCTCGATACGCGAACCAGCTCCGACATCATGGCGCTGCTGACTGAGCTCAACATCGAGCGCAAACAAAGCATCATTCTGGTGACGCATGAGCCGGACATTGCGGCGTACGCAAAGCGGCTGGTGCGATTGAAAGATGGCCTTGTGATTTACGACGGTCCGGCGCGCGAGGGGTTGCGTCAAATGCAGCATGAAGAGTCTCATCTTG
>JBBRVM010000361.1:0-4530 GCA_038246865.1 Burkholderiales bacterium | reverse complement strand
ATTCGAGATTGGTGAGGCCCGTGTGTTGGCCCGTCAATGTCCACGCCGTTTCACCGTGACGGACGAGCACAAGAATGGGTAGAGCAGGGTGCATCGGCGGGGAGTCCTTGTGCGTAATGCGCGCCCGGTGAAGGCGCCAGCGCCAATCCTATACGACAACTAGTGGGATGGGAGCCGCTATGGTTGCGCCCTCGCTAATAGCCAGGTTTGTCGTAGCACGCGCCCGCAGGCAAGCGACCGGGTGCCGAAATTGCGCAAGCGGCTATCGGATAAATGTGCCGTCAGACCTGATGATCGTGATATCGACAAATGTTGATCCGGTGCGATCATTTGGCCCGTATTTGACTTCGTAGCCGCCCAGGTCAAAGCGCCCCAACTTTTCGAAAGCCGTCACCAGCCCCTCGCGTGTTACGCGCTTTCCAGCGCGTTTCAAACCTTCAACCAACACGACCGCGCTCAGATAACCCTCCATGCTCGACCAGCCAAACGGCTCGCCCGGAAAGGACTTCTTCAGGTCATCTTCATATGTTCTTTGAACTGAAGTCCCACGCGAATTCGGGAACGGTGCAATTTGCGACATGATCGTGCCCTTGCTGGCTGAACCGGCAAGGCGGGCCAGTTCCTGGCCGCCCGAATTGACCGCGAGAAACAGCGGCCGCGGGCTGAGTGCACGTGTTTCCCGTATCAACTCCGCGTAGCTGCTGTAAGAGCCATGATTGAGCACGACGTCTACGTTCGAGGCTACGAGCTGTTTAGCGATCGCCTTGATGTCGGGTTTGCCTGATACCGAAATGGGCAGCACCATCTGCATGCCACGCTGTGTTGACAATCGGGTCACATTGGCAAGGTGGAGTCGCCCGGTTTCGCTGTCGGAATGGATCAGCGCTACTGTCTTGTTGCCCAGCCCGGCAGCGGTGGAGAGTAGCGACGCAAACTCATCAAGATGCGCCGCCCGAACGGGAAACACGTAGCGATTGAACGGATCACGCAATTGCGGTGACCCTGCCATACAGGCAATCAGCGGAATTTTCGCCTCGGTGATTACCGGCAAAAGTGCGGTGCATGGCCCGCCTTCAATCATGCCAAAGAGCGCAACCGCGCCCTCGCCAATCAAGACACGCGCGTTGTCCACGGTGCGCTTGGCGTCGCCTCCGTCGTCAAGCGTTTTCAGCACGATGCGCTCGCCGTTAACGCCACCGCTCGCGTTAATCCGGTTCACGTAGGCGAGTGTGCCTTTGACCATCGCCTCGCCCTGTGGGGCAAGCGAGCCGGAGCGAGCGATAGATTGACCAATCAGGATTTCCGCGTTTGCCGACATTGGCGCGGTAGCCGATGCAACAAAAAGGCATCCCAAAAGCGATGAAGCGACTGCGCGTCGTCCGCAAGACATAAAGAAGTCAGTTCTGTAGTGCATGATTTCGCTCCCGATTTCGACTTTTCACACAATCTGCGCAAGGCACCCCGACAACAACGACCGTATAAATTGGTTCTAACACGAACAGTTTATGCCGTTCTCACAGCGTTAACCTTTGCGCTGCGTCAGTTGAGGTTCGAAAAGTTGCAGTTATGTCGGCCCACTTGTCCGCTTTTGCAGACCGAACACAATACTGTCTGGCTGGTTCTTGCAGGAGCGGTTTGCCGCGACCAGCCTCTGCTGAACAGACTCTTTTTTCAAACCCACATTGGGTCGCGGCAAGCCGCTCCTACAAGATGCGATTCGAAAACGAACACTATTGAGACCGAACGCGGCTCGCGGCAAAAGCGGGCTGTGAGAACGATCTGCAACTGACTGTACAAATTGACAGTTATACGCACCGCAAGCGATAATCTCGCCATGCGCGTCACCTTTCCGAACTCCCCGTATTCCCTTGAGCAACCTTTCGCGCCTGCGGGCGACCAGCCCACCGCCATCGCCACTTTGGTCGACGGCATTGATTCAGGCTTGCAATATCAGACGCTCCTGGGGGTAACCGGATCCGGCAAGACTTTCACGATGGCCAACGTCATCGCTCGCACCGGCCGACCCGCCATCGTCATGGCTCCGAACAAAACGCTGGCGGCCCAGCTCTACAGCGAATTTCGCGAGTTTTTCCCGGACAACGCTGTCGAGTATTTCGTCTCGTACTACGACTACTACCAGCCCGAGGCGTATGTGCCTTCGCGCGACATGTTCATCGAGAAGGACAGCGCGATTAACGAGCACATCGAGCAGATGCGACTGTCCGCCACCAAGAGCATCATGGAGCGGAAGGATTGCATCATCGTGGCCTCGGTGTCCTGCATTTATGGTATCGGCGACCCGGTCGATTACCACTCGATGATTTTGCATTTGCGCGAGGGCGACAAACTCGACCAGCGCGCATCAATTCGTCGTTTGACCGAGATGCAATACGACCGCAACGACACCGACTTCGCGCGCGGGCGCTTTCGCGTGCGCGGCGAAGTGCTCGATATTTTTCCGGCGGAACATGCCGAAACCGCGGTACGTGTCACGTTCTTCGACGACGAGATTGAGCAACTACAACTGTTCGACCCGCTCACTGGCCACATCAAGCAAAAAATCGGGCGCTTCACGGTGTTCCCCGGCTCGCACTACGCGACGCCCAGATCGAGCGTGTTGAAGGCAGTCGAGGCGATCAAGGTTGAGCTGCATGAACAGAAGAATTTCTTTGTCTCGCAGATGAAACTGCTGGAGGCGCAGCGTATCGAGCAGCGCACGCGATTTGACCTTGAGATGATGGCGGAGATCGGCTTCTGCAAGGGCATTGAAAACTATTCCCGACACATGAGCGGACGGCAGCCCGGCGAGCCGCCGCCGACCCTGATCGACTACATGCCGCGCAATTCGCTGATGTTCATCGATGAATCGCACGTCACCGTGAGCCAGGTCGGCGGCATGTATCACGGAGATCGCTCGCGCAAAGAAAATCTGGTGAATTACGGTTTCCGTTTGCCGAGCGCGCTGGACAATCGGCCGCTCAAATTTGAAGAGTTCGAGCGGCTGATGCCGCAGACGATTTTTGTCTCAGCCACGCCGCAAAAGTATGAGCAGGAACACGCCGATCAAGTCGCTGAACAGCTCGTGCGCCCAACCGGATTGGTCGATCCGATTTTGATCGTGCGGCCCGTGAAAACGCAGATTGATGATTTGCTCGCCGAGGCGAATTTACGCGTCGCTAAAGACGAACGCGTACTGGTGACGACGCTCACGAAACGTATGGCTGAAGACTTGACCGATTACCTAAACGAAAACGGCATCAAGGCGCGTTATTTGCACTCGGATATCGATACCGTGGAACGTGTCGAAATTCTGCGTGATTTGCGTCTGGGTGAATTCAATGTGCTGGTCGGTATCAACCTGCTTCGCGAAGGCCTCGACTTGCCCGAAGTGTCGCTGGTCGCGATTCTCGATGCCGATAAAGAAGGTTTCTTACGAGCCGAACGCTCGCTCATTCAAACCATCGGCCGCGCCGCGCGCCACATCAACGGCACCGCGATTTTGTACGGCGACAAGATCACCGATTCGATGAAAAAAGCCATCGATGAAACCGAGCGTCGCCGGAACAAACAGATCGCCTTTAACCTCGCCAATGGCATCACGCCCAAAGGCGTGCAAAAAGCAATCAAAGACTTGATCGACGGCGTCTACGATCCCGACGAAGAAAAACGCGTCGCCAAAGACGCCAAAGCCAAGCGCGAGTTCGGCGCGATGGACGAAAAGAGCCGCGAGAAAACGCTCAAATCGCTGGAGAAAGCCATGCTCGATGCGGCGCGCAATCTGGAGTTTGAGAAGGCCGCCGAGATGCGCGATCAACTCACGAAGCTCAAGGAAGAGATGTTTGGCGTGGGGACGACGGGCGTGTAATTGAAGCCTTCGGATGCGCTGATTCGTCGATTTTGTAGGCGCGACCCGGGTCGCGCTCTGCCGTGATGAAGCGCGACCGGGGTTGCGCCTACCGCTGCCCTGTGCGCGCGTTTCCGCTAGCGCGCTTTGCTAAAGCCATTCTGCGTACCAATGCGAATAATCGCTAACGTTTGTTGCGATCCCGGCGCGCAGCGGATTAGCCACAATGTACCTCGCAACCCCAATAAGCGCCTCGTCGGAGCGCAGTGCATGGTCGAAGAAGTCCTTCTGCCAGAGACTGCCGCGAAGCGCTGTGTTGATGCGTCGTGCCGCATCGGCTTTGGCCCGCGCGACGACGTCAGAGAGCGTTCCGCCCCGCAAACTGAAAAGCCAATGTACGTGGTCGGGCATGACGACGAGTGCGTGGGTGTGGCTGAGCTGGGAGACGTCGCTCGCCCGCAGCGCGCCGATGACGCGCCGGGAGCACCAAAAATCACCCAGCAAGGGCTCACGATTTACGGTGGCAAAGTTGACGTGATAAGCCTGTCCAATCAAGCTCACCCGCCCCGCGCGGAGCCGGTGGCTTTGATGGATCGCGCTCATCAAACCCTTGTAGGGGCGGCCCCCGGGGCGCCGGGGAGCGGGGGGGCGGACCCAAGTTTGGGTGGTAAGCAGGGCGGTTGGAT
>JBBRVM010000360.1:0-4534 GCA_038246865.1 Burkholderiales bacterium | reverse complement strand
TCCCCCGTCACCGATTCAACAATGGCTTTTTCATCAACGCCGACACCTTCAAAGCGCAGGCGAATGCCCAACTCGGTCGCCGCTTTGTCGATGAACTGCCGCACGCTGTATTGCACACCCGTCGCAATCACGTAATCCTTCGCCGTCTCCTGCTGCAACATCATCCACTGCATGCGCACATAGTCTTTGGCGTGGCCCCAGTCGCGCAGTGAATCGAGATTACCCATGTACAGGCACTTCTCGTTACCCAGCGCAATGTTGGTAAGGCCACGGGTGATTTTGCGGGTAACGAAGGTCTCGCCGCGCCGTGGGCTTTCATGATTGAACAGAATACCGTTGCAGGCGTAGAGCCCGTAGGCCTCACGGTAATTGACGGTGATCCAGTAGGCGTAGAGCTTCGCCACGCCATAGGGGCTGCGCGGGTAGAACGGTGTTTTCTCGGTCTGCGGCACCTCTTGCACCAGCCCGTAAAGCTCGGAGGTGCTGGCTTGATAAAACCGCGTTTTGTCCTTGAGCCCTAAAAAGCGAATCGCTTCCAGCAAACGAAGCGTACCCATGCCATCCACATCGGCGGTGTATTCCGGCGACTCAAAGCTCACGGCAACGTGGCTTTGTGCGCCGAGGTTGTAGACCTCATCAGGCTGCACTTCGGCGATGATGCGCGTCAGATTGCTGCTGTCCGTCAGGTCGCCGTAGTGCAGGTGAAAGTTGGTTCCATTCTGGTGAGGATCATGATAGATGTGATCGACCCGTTGCGTGTTGAACGACGACGCCCGGCGCTTGATGCCGTGTACCTCGTAACCCTTTTCCAGTAATAGTTCGGCCAGATAGGAGCCGTCTTGTCCGGTCACCCCGGTGATCAGCGCGCGTTTGGTCATGCAGTTTCCAGTTCGTTGTTCTTAAAATCTTCGTAGGCAAGGCGGATGCCCTCTTCGAGTAAAATAGTGGGCTCCCAGCCCAGCCCCTTCATTCGAGTGTTATCCATCAGCTTGCGCGGCGTGCCATCCGGTTTACTCGGGTCAGTATCGATTTTCCCGTCAAAACCGACGATGCGCTTGATCAGCTGCGCCAGCTCCAGAATCGACATGTCTTCTCCTGCCCCCACGTTGATATGGCTGTGCATCGGCCGGACGTTCGCCGCGTAAATGGCGTACGGCAAGTTCATCAC
The DNA here is from genome assembly GCA_038246865.1 of Burkholderiales bacterium. GTDB lineage: Bacteria > Pseudomonadota > Gammaproteobacteria > Burkholderiales > Casimicrobiaceae > Casimicrobium. The sequence goes on along the minus strand of JBBRVM010000360.1, from coordinate 3,366 downwards.
ATGAACGCTAGCCGCCGCCATGTCGTCAACGAACAAAAACTCCCGCTTTGGCGTGCCCGTTCCCCAGATCGTGACACTGTCTGCGCCCTGCGTTTTCGCTTCGTGAATGCGTCGAATCAGCGCCGGCAGCACATGGCTGTTTTCAGGGTGATAGTTATCGCCGGTGCCATAAAGATTAGTCGGCATTACGCTGCGATAGTCGGTGCCGTGGCTCGCGCCATATTGACGGTTGTAGCTCTCACATAGCTTGATGCCAGCAATTTTCGCAATCGCGTACGGCTCGTTCGTAGGCTCCAGCGTACCGGTCAGCAACGATTCCTCGGCCATCGGCTGCGCCGCCATGCGTGGATAAATGCAGCTAGACCCCAGAAACAAAAGCTTACGAACCCCGTTGACAAACGCGGCATGAATGACGTTCGCCTGAACCATCAGGTTGTCGTAAATAAATTCCGCCGGAAACGTGTTGTTGGCATGAATACCGCCAACCTTTGCCGCCGCCAGATAAACCTCAGTCGGCTTCTCATCGGCGAAAAATTCATTAACTGCGCGCTGATCCTTCAGATCAAGATCGGCATGGGTGCGGAAAACAATATTCGTTTCCCCCAGGGTTTGGAGACGCCGTACGATGGCGCTTCCCACCATGCCGCGATGGCCTGCGACGTATATTTTTGATGGGTCAGTCACTTTTGTCCCCTCATGTTCTGTCAACACATTTCACTGAAATGTATCGTTGAGTGTAAATCTGCGCATAGTGAGACTACGCGAAAAGTTTAACGCGAGACTCGTACCCGCAAACCAAACAAGCGAACGGAAAGTCACGGGTAATTTTCTGCCCGGTTTTGCGATTGGCAGGCAAGTGTGACCAATTGAATAAGGCGGTTGCCGATACACATGGTTCGGCCTTCAACCTTCGCAGCAGCGGCAGTATGCGCAAGCGTGCTCGGTTTGAGTCAACCGTTACCAGTGCGCCCGCTTCCAGCTCTTCGGCCATTTGACGAAGCGCCAACACGACTGACACACTGATAACGTCGGGACTCACGTCCTCAGCGCGAATTTGTACGACACTGGGCTTCGCCCCTTGCGTGGCCGCGAGAATCGCGCCGAAATCCAAATCATGCGTCAGAACGACATAACCGTGTGCAGCAGCGAAGGCCATGATTTCAGCATCTGGCGCGTTTGCCGAGCCCAAAGTTGACCAGTGAACTGATTCGATACCCACTTCGTCGAACACGCCCAGCCAGCGCGGCGACAAGTTCATGTCAACGAGTAGTTTCACTGGATTCGCCCGCTCACACTGTCGCCAACATTACCTCGCGCTCTTCAGTGCGCCAAGCGGCGTAACGCAGGGCTTGCATGATGTCATCGCGCTCCAGATAGGGATAATCGCCGAGGACTTGCTCCACACTGTGACCTGAGCCGATTTGACTGACGACCATACCGACGGTCACCCGCATACCGCGAATGCAGGCTTTGCCGCCCATGACTTCGGGCTGTTGAGTAATGCGAGTGAACTGATCCATGGTATTTTCCTTGTCGAAACTCGGTTCGTCGGTGGTAGCGTGGCAATGTTATTGCAACAACTGCTCGCCATAACAAGCTAAAGCTGCGCGTCGTCGCCGCAGACGCACACATACGCTGAATGATCCTATCCGCAAGAAATGGAGAGCAGCAGATCGTTTAAAGTATGCCAAATGCATAAATAGTTGCGCGGATTCAACTTACAGCACACTAATTGATCCCACCCACTCAGGTAGGTTGCATTGCAACACAGCCGTGGTAGCCTCGGTTTAAACAAACATCATTTCAGGCGTGGGGTCGTGATTTACTACTTTTCCATCGCGTTCGCGCTGAGCTTACTCGTCGCCTTGGGCCTTGCGCTTACGACTCGCTGGCATTCACGATTCAGTGCTGACATGTCAGGCTCCGGCCCGCAAAAAATTCACACAGGAATCGTGCCTCGCGTGGGTGGAGTCGCAGTGTTTGCGGGCTTCGCAGTGGCTTTTGTCGTCGGTGGCCGACTCTTGGGCTTAAGCGGTGAGCCCGTGCTCTGGTTGCTTTTTGCGCTGACCGTCTCGTTTGCCGCAGGTTTGTATGAAGACCTATCAAAAAACTTCGGCCCGCTAGCACGACTTCTGGCGACGTTCGTCAGTGCGGGCATCGCTTATCAGTGGTGTGGCGCAAGCCTTACGCGCTTTGATATCGCTCCGATTGACGCAGTTCTTGCAGCGTTTCCGCCAGTTGCGTTCCTCGTCACCGTGTTTTGCGTCGGTGCCATTGCGCATGCCTACAACCTGTCGGATGGCTTGAATGGTTTGTTGGCGGGGTTGGGCCTGGTCGCGTGCCTTGGAATTACTTTAGTCGCCTGGCAGTACAGCGATAGCTATCTGTTGCTTGCCTCAATGACGCTGGGCGGCGCGATTGTGGGCTTTGGTCTGTTGAACTTTCCACGTTCTTATCTCTTTTCTGGTGACGGCGGCGCTTATCTGGTCGGCACTGCCGTGGCGATCCTGTCGATACTGCTCATTCAGCGACACGTCGAGATCAGCCCGTGGTTGCCGTTCTGTCTTGTGCTTTATCCGTTCACGGATACCACCTGCGCCATCATTCGTCGCAAGCTAAAGCGGGTGCCTATTTCTGCGCCTGACGCGGAGCATTTGCATACGCTGCTGGCCAAGCGAATGACGGCGCGATTTGGGCGACGCGGAGCCAATGTGGCGAGCGTGCTGATCGTCGGGACTGCCGGTGCCTTTATGTGGCTGGCGGCGACGTTTCACACCCAGAGAGGTGTCTTAGTGGCCCTGGCGGTGGCGTACTTCGTGAGCTACGCGCTGGCCTACCGCTTCTCGATGAGCGCGGCAGGCGTGACGCTTAGCCTCCGCTCGCGCGGGGCTGGTAAGTAGGACTAGCTCAACGCCGGTTGTTTGTTCTTGTAGGAGCGGCTTGCCGCGACCCGCATGACCAACGCGGCGGCTCTTTGCTATGCCAAGTTGGGTCGCGGCGAGCCGCTCCTACAGGGCACATTTCCTAAACAAATTGTATTGGCCTTACCTGCGCCCTATTGCGTGATACGTCAGCCCCGCGTGACGCGCGGCCTTCGGGTCAAACAGATTGCGCCCGTCAAAGACGATTGGGTGACCAGCATCTCTGCTAGTTGTCGCAGCCCAAACTGCCTGAATCGGTCCACTCGGTGACGATCACCAGTGCATCGGCATTAACCAGCGTGTAAAAAAATATTCTGGAAAAGCTAAAAACTTAAAAAATTCTTTTCTAGAAATACAAAAAAGCGCTAACGTCCGTCGCCAGTAACATTTTCTTGCCGCGACTTTACGGTGCCTGGCAAATTTCATTTTTGGGGATGCAGTATTA
>JBBRVM010000359.1:0-4535 GCA_038246865.1 Burkholderiales bacterium | reverse complement strand
GATGCATCGTCGGACAAGATGGTGCGTTACGGCGAGACTGTGATCGCTTTGTGCGGCAGCGCCGCGCATCAACTGGTATACGAAAACCTGTTGTCCACCGCAAAAGATCTTAACTTCAACAGCAAATCCGAAATCTTCGAGACCTTTCGCAAGCTGCACACGATTCTCAAAGATCAGCATTACCTCAACCCAAAAGAAGAGGACGAGGACGCCTACGAGAGCACGCACATCACGGCACTGATTGCCAATCCAACCGGGATTTATGGCATTTACTCGATGCGTGAAGTGTTCGAGTTCAAGCGATTCTGGGCAGCTGGGTCGGGACGCGAATACGCGTTGGGCGCGATGAATGCGCTGTACGACCAACTCGACTCGACCGAGGCGATTGCGCGTATCGGCGTTGAGGCGGGCGCAACGTTCGACAAGAACTCCTCGCTGCCGTTGCAAGTGGTGACCATCACCATGAAACCGCTCCCGACTGTTGCTCAGTAAGTCAAACGAAACGCGCCGCACGAATATGGACAAAGTCTCCGCAGGCTACGATCAACTCACACGCTTCTGGCTCGACACGGCGCCAGCGCGCGGCGTCGTCGTGCGTCTTGAACAAAGTCTGAATCAGGCGATGCGGCATCATGACTACCCTGAAGCGGTCGTGACGCTGCTACGGCAACTGGCGGGAGCGGCGGCGTTGCTGGCGAGCAATCTCAAGCAAAGTGCTCAAGTCGTCTTGCAAGCTCAGGGGACAGGCGATGTACCGCTACTCTGCGTTGAGGCGACTGACGCGCTCACATTTAGGCTCTATGCCAGCGTGCGCGAAGGCGCAACGGTGGCGACCGATGCGTCGTTAGAGTCGATGGTTGCTCCCGATGGACAAGGTCGCTTCGTCCTGACAATCGCACCGACTGAAGGGCAGCCGTATCAGGGCATCGTTGCGCTTTCGCAGACAAATGAAGAAGGCGAAATCATCGATGGCAGCGTCGCCCGCTTACTCGAAGACTATCTGAGCAATTCGCAGCAAACGGAAACACGCATGTGGTTGCGCCAGGACGGCGACGTGATGGAAGCAATGTTGCTGGAGCGCTTGCCCGACAGCACCGAGGAGGCAACGCCAGCGTGGAATGCGGTCGTTGCCCAGGCGGAGCATGCGTTTACCGAGCACTTCATGCCATTTCCCTACGCAGAATGGCTGCATTTCACTTTTGCTGCGCACGATGTCAAAGTTCATCCTGCGCAAGCCGTGAAGTTCGCCTGCTCTTGCAGCATGGAGCGCGTACTGAACGCCCTGAAACTCGTTGGCGAAGACGAGCTGCAACCGTTGATCGAAGAGCAGGGAAAAATCTCGACGCGCTGCGAATTCTGTGGCAAGGCCTACGAGGTCAGCGCCGCCTCGTTTGCCGAGCTGTTTCGCCGCAACGACGCGCTGCATCCTCCCGGCTCGCAGTTATTGCAATAGATTTCGAAGGCGCCGCTGATGACCGAAACGAATGTTGTTCGCATCGACAAGTGGCTCTGGGCTGCGCGCTTTTTCAAGACGCGCTCGCTCGCCACTGACGCGATTGATGGGGGTCATGTTCGTCGTGCCTCGCTGGGCTCCGTATCAGGTGATCGCGTGAAGCCAGCGCACACCGTACGCGTCGGTGATACCTATGCCGTGCAGCGCGGCGACATGATGCAGCAGGTGCTGGTCACCGCAATTTCCGAGCGACGCGGGTCAGCCACGGACGCAGGGTTGTTGTACCGCGAAACCGAAGCAAGTATTGCTGCGCGACTCGAGCAGCAGGCCCTCCACGCTGCTGCCGATGCCGCCATGGGCGGGCACGGCACGCCTCTGTTTCGCGGTCGCCCAACAAAACAGGATCGGCGCAAACTCGCCGACATGTTCGCCAGAAACTACACCTCACACCCGCATCAGGGCGCGACGGACGGCAACGAATGACACTCACTTTTACCGGCGAACGCTTCCTGCCCGAATGCGCAGGAGAGATGACTTACGAGCACTGGCATCGCTACCTCATAGCCCGCAACTATGTCGCTGGCAAAAGAGTGCTTGATGTTGCAAGCGGCGAGGGCTACGGCTCGCATCTGCTATCAAAGTCCGCCGCCAGCGTCGTTGGTGCCGACATTTCACCCGACGCGGTAACCCACGCAATCAAGCGCTATGCGCAAGAGTGTCTGTGCTACATCGCCGCTGATTGCACAAAAATACCCGAGCCCGACGCCAGCTTCGACGTCATCGTTTCGTTCGAAACGATTGAGCACATGACGGAGCACGAAGCGTTTATGCGCGAAGTAGATCGGCTGCTCGCACCGGGCGGCCTGTTCATCATCTCCTCGCCCAACCGCCCAGAGTACAGCGACAAGACGGGTTATGCAAACGAGTTCCACGTCAAAGAACTTGATCGCACCGAGCTGAAAGCGCTGCTCGATCCTCACTTCCCGGCGCAGGCGTGGTTTGCTCAACGCGCAGCGTTTCATTCGATGGTGTGGCCTCTAGAAAAAGCCGCAACCGGCGCTGCCGCTCTTACGGCAGAAGGCGACGCAGCTTATCCCGAACCGCTCTACTTTTTAGTGTTCTGCGCGCGGAGCGCTGTCCCGCTTGAAGATATTAAACAAGAGTTAAGTCTGGTCACGGACCGTGAGCAATCTGTCTATGCCGAGTGGTCGAGAACTTACCGCGAAAATGCCATGTTGCATGCGGAAATCGCAGCCCTCAAATCTGCGCGTCCTCCCGTCCCTGTCGTGGTCACGGCAGCGCTCGGTGCGCCAGTGCATGAGCCTTGGCTAGTGCGCGCAGCGCGTGCAATCAGCGGCGCACGCTAACAACCGATGACGCCAAAAATACCTGCCGCTTTGGCTGCATTTGCAGACGCTGGATTGCCTCGTCTGCTATTCGTAACGCATGCCTGGGGGGGGGGCGTTGAGCAACAGGTAACGTCGCTCGCTGCATCACTTTCTCACCGTGCGCGAGTGGTGATAATGCGCCCCTGTGATAGCCAGTGCGTTGAAATCACGATGCCGTCTGGCGATCTCTATCGCATCGGCACTGCCGACTGGTCAATGCTGGTCGCGGGGCTGCGCGCGCTCAACTTCGAGCGCATGCATTTGCATCATGTACATGGATTGCCGCCCGATGTTCTCGATCTCGACCAGGCGCTCGCCGTGCCACTCGACTGCTCGCTGCATGATTACGCGAGTGTCTGTCCGCAGTATCAGTTAGTCGATCCGGACGGTCGCTATTGTGGTGAGCCCGATGAGGCGGGTTGTAACGCCTGCATTCAAGGGCGTCCGCACGCCTGGGCGCTCAGCATCACCGAGTGGCGTGCGGCATGGGCTAGCACGCTACGTCGCGCTGCTCTGGTGATTGCGCCCAGCCAAAGTGTGGCCGACAAAGTACGTGGTTATCTGCCTGATCTTGTTGTTCAGGTTAAGCCCCATGCCGAGTCGCCGATCAGATTTCCGCGCGTGGTTAAAGTTGCGTTATTGGGCGCGCTGTCAAAGTCGAAAGGTCTGTCGGTGGCGCTCGATGTCGCTGACTTCGCTGAGCGCGTGAACTCACCTCTAGCGCTTCGTTTGATCGGTCATGCCGCTGAAGCGCTACCCATTAATCTGACGGCTACCGGCTCGTACGCTGCCGGCAGCCTTCCGCGCATGATTGCGATGGAGCGCCCGGATGTGCTGTGGATACCGTCGCAAGTTCCCGAGACCTTTTCGTTCACGTTGTCGACGGCCATTGCGTCAGGTCTTCCCATTGTCGCCTCCGATCTTGGAGCATTCCCAGAGCGCCTGCAGGGTGTCGCGAAAGCATCACTGCTACCCTTCGATTCGTCGCCGGAAAGTTGGCATGAATCGCTGCTACACGCCGGCGCGGGGACGACCGCTACTGCTCCCGCAGAGGATTCACACCCAGAGAAAGCGGAGCACTTCACCCCATATGCTCCCGCCTTGCCTCACGCCGTCGAGTTATCGAACGCCGCTCCGCTGGCAACGCTCATTGAGCGCAGTCGCTGGGTCTTGTCGCCCCCCGCGCAAATGCCACGTGCGTTGATTGACGTCTTCCGCGTCGGTGTTTTTGGTGGTCACCGTCCTTCCATCAATGTCATCGAACAACGTCTTGCCGCGCTGCCCAACGGCGAACACGAAATTGTTGCAAGAAGCGTTTATGAGAGTCTTTCCGTATCGCTGCATGACGCTAGAGCTGCGCACGCCAATCTGGAAGAGGAACATGCCGCCGCCAGCGTGCGCTGGCGGCGCGTGCTGGATGAAGCGGACGAGCGCGCGGCTGCGGCGCGTGCTCACATCGAGAGCGTAGAAACCGAACGAGTTCGCCTGAACGCGCAAAACGACCAGCTTGACGCACAACTCAACGAGTTGTGGCAAAGCACGTCATGGAAAATCACCCGACCACTTCGCGCTGTCGTGAATCGTGCACGTCGCCTGCGGCACGCCGCAGCGGTGACCGTCAAACTCGTGCGCCGCGCGCCTGCGCTCGCGCGCGGCGGAATGGCGCGCTATCGGCGCGGCGGCTGGCGTAGCCT
>JBBRVM010000358.1:0-4538 GCA_038246865.1 Burkholderiales bacterium | reverse complement strand
GGACATATTTTTAAAGGGCATGTCCTCTTTGACCAACTGAATCAGGGGAATCTCTACCCGAATTATACGCCTTATTGGTACAATGGCATTCAGCCCTTTCGGTATTGGGGGGCGCGCGAGTCTCGCGGAAGAATTTGATCAGGTTCGCGGCAACATACAAACCATTTACGAACAACAAAAGTTCAAAGTCAGTCTTACGCCGACGCAAGCCATTTCGATGGGTGGTCAATCTGCGTTGACGACGGAGCTGGCCATCGCTAACGACAGCAAGCGCTTAAAGCAGTGGCTGGGGGTGGGGCTGTCACCGCAATTTTTTTATTCGTTGACATTCACCGCCGGCGAAGAAAATTTTGCGCGCTATCTGCCGCATTTTGATGCGGCCACGCGATCCATCACTCTCAAATAGAGAATCACCGACATATGAGCACGATGCGTTCCGCTCCGCACATTGTTGCGTGCGTTGTCGCGTGCATCGCACTTTCATTGAGCGCTGAAGTTAGCCCCATGGACCCCTGGTACACGCCCTCTAACAAGCCCGCAGTGGGATCAATCAGTAGTCTTCGCTTGCACATCGACTTTGAACCCGTTCAACCGGACAAACTTGCGAGCGTCGAGGAGTTGCTAAAAAATTATCCGCTCGTCGAGATTGACTCCGCTACAGCTGAATCGCTGACGGGACAGAAGATGAGCCCATCAGCCGAACAGCGACGCTATCTCGTGCGATCTCTGCATTTCGCAGCACATGGCGAATACACCGTAGAGCGCGATCAAACGTCGCTCCGAATTCATCACCGCTCACTTGGGTTTGATGCACCCATACTTCGTCAGGGTCTGGTGGTTTTGCTTACAGGGCGACCGAAGGACGTATTCGCAACGTGCTCGATGGCGCGCTAAAAAATCACGACAACGACCCAGACAAACATGAGCCCAATAATGTCGATCAAACGTTTTCTTTCTGCCGCGCCTGCCCTCTTTGCGGCGCTGTCGCTACCCGGATGTACCACCACCGATCCTCTGCTGCGACAGGCAGTCTCCGAGGTAGAGCTACGACCCGAATCAGCGCGCGTCAAATTGCGCCCGTTCGCCGAGCAGGGCAATTCCGTTGCCATCGCGCAAATCTGCATTGCCTACGGTCGGAGCATGAATTCAACGGTTCGCAGCCCTGAGCGCGAACAAGCGTTTGCCTGGTGCAAAAAAGCGGCCACCGCAGGGAGCGTTGACTCGCAATATCACCTGGGCAATTTCTATATGTGGGGCGTGGGAACGGCAGAAGATCGCGCCGAAGCACTGCGCTGGTACACCGAGTCCGCTCGTCAGGGCAATGCGCAGGCCGAGAACGCCAAGCGCGGCATGGAGGGGAAACCAGCGGTGTGTAAAAACTGGATTACCGGCTGTCGCTTGATGTAAGCAGCGATCCGGTGGGCATCCGCGAAGCGGTTTTGTGGTTGGCGATGTCCAATTGCGGAAGCACGAATGAGCATGCTTAATAGTTTTCTAATCGTCACGAGTCTGTCGATCGCTTTGGTCGCTGGCGCTGCCCCCGTCGCACCCACCGCGCAGCGACTTGACGACTCCTTAACACTGAAGCGCGCGCCGAATGGCGGCATTGCGGTCATCAGCTACAAAGTCGTCGAGACATCGGTAACGACGAAATTGGCTGAAAATACCGCATTACTTTTTTCGCGACTTTCGTGTGGCAGTAACCCGAATTCAGGCGTGTGCCCGTCGACCGTTAAAGTGCCGCAGCGTTGCGCCACTGGCACATCGTCGGATACTTATCCTCATCGACATCGCCCCCTCCCTCAATGGCCATGTAGCACAAAAAGCGATAGATCGCGTTGACCTGGGGACGTGAGAACGAGTGGTCTTTAATAAAGTTGGCGACGTTGAAATTTGCGCCCAAACCCTGACCTACGTTCCTCGGTGCAATCGTCGGAAACAGACGCAGATAAGTAAAAAAAGGAACTCCCCACTGGTCACCATTGTCAGGTGTCAGCGACCACACCATATTGGCGGGCAAGTAGTAGCGAAACCCGGCCGTATCCACAAATCCCATGTAGGACGGGTTGTTACAAATATCGCTGGCGGGTACGTCCTGCCAGCGTGATTCCAGATCAAATTTGCGTGCGTCTTTCTGCGCCTCGATGCTGCCCCAGTCATCCATCATCATGGCCTCGTGCAGCGTTGTTCCGTCACCACGCGTCACACCTTCAAACGCAGCGTTGATCAGAGCGACAACCGCTGCTGGCTCAAGTAAGTCCGCTCGAAATTCTCTTGCAAAATTCGCGTCTCTGTAGATGTAGCGTTCGTTGAGCGCTGCGATAGCTTCCCGCCGGGTGCGATCATCGACGACGCTTGACAGCGCATGGGTTATGACCGCTTCAACCTCGCGCACGATATCGGGATAGTTGAACGTCGCTTTGATGACATAGCCGCGATGGCTCGACAAATCGATACCTCGCACCGCCGCAACGTTGGGTGTGATCACGTTGAAGCACAAATGAGCCACATGATCGTCGCCAGGTTCAATATCCGGAAAGCGAATGAGTAGTTCAAAATGAACCGGATAATCCGATGGCTTTGGAATTGCACCCGCTTTGAAATCGGAATAGAGCCATTCAATTTTGAAGTTAATCATTTGCCATCCTTTGACAGCGATGCCACATCAAACGCGTCTGTTAGCGCTGCGCGCCCAGACTGCTGATCGCTCATAGCGTAAGCAACACAGAAAAAGTAAATTCCACCGATCTTCGCAGAGCTTCGCGCATCCGCTCCCGGTCGCGGCCTAACGGTCGTAAGCGGCCACAGCAATGACGGCGACATCGATGCCGTCGTAATAATTCGTCGATGCGGGTGTGGACGGTTGCTGTTCAGTTGCCGCTACCGGAGTCGCTGCCTTAGACGCTTTCGCAGCGGTAGCAGCAGCGGTCTGGACGGACGCCTCATCGGCGTGAACAAATTTAGGCGCAATCAGTGCGGCGCTGGCAGCTGTTAGGGCCAGAAAAGCAATCGCTTTGAGGCTTGGGAAGGTGCGCGAAGTGTGTGATCTCATAGAAATTTGAAGATAGAAAGTTGAATCGTTACGTGGGTAGACGTAACGGTCAAATGGAACGGGACAGCGGATGTGCTGCCCCATTTTTTAGAACGTGCGGCGGCTAAAGCCGAGCGACAAGCGCCCCAATAGTGCTAGCAACAGGGCAAGCAACGCGATCATCGCGGGATGCAATGTTGGTACGTTCACTGCGGGTGTGGCGACTGCTGCGGGGGGCACGGACGGTCCACCCTGATCAACGATGGTGCCGTTGGCGATCAGGTCATCGTCGCCGAGCGCGCCATCGGAGATCGTGAATGTCACCGTGTTGCCTGACACCGTGGACGGCAAGACGTACCAGGTTGCTGCTGCATTCGACGGTGTTGGGCCGTACTTGTAGTACTGCGTTCCTGCCGCGAGTGCCGCTGGGTAGGTGACGGTCAACGTGACCGCGCTGCCCGGCGCGCAACCGTTCAACGTGAAGTCGAACAGGCCGTGCGGGAACGTTGTGCCTGCTGGAGGCGCAACGGGAGGTGACGCCGCATTGCCTGCGACCGGTATGAACTGGCGCTTGCCAAATCCGCAGCTCGCGCCGCCGCCAGAGATAGCGACCGAAATGATGCCGCTCGCAGTGGCCGAAGTCGCGCTGTAAGCCGTTTGCGGCGCAACCATGATCGCCAGCGTGCCAGCCGTTGCCGACAAACCATCGACGTCTGAGCATTTGATCGATACGTTCGATGTGCCCGCCACAGTCGGTGTTCCTGAGATCAGGCCGCTCGTGCCGTTCAAGGTGATGCCCGCTGGCAGTATGCCGCTTGCCAATGTGTAGCCCGTGATTGGATCGCCGTCGGTCGGTGTGCAGGACGAGGCTGGGCTGAAGCTGAACGCTGTATTCACCGTGCCTGCTTGCGCGCCTAGATTCATCATCGTCGGTGGCGTTTTAGCGGGTCCGTCATCATCGGTGAGAGTGACCGCGATGCTTGCTGGAGCCCCCAGTGTTGCGCCACCCATTGGGTTGCTCAATGCCACCGAAAACGTCTTTGTTGGTTCTGGAATTGCGTCGTTGATGATTAAAACGTTGCACGCTTTGGTCCCGCTGTCACCGTCGGCCCATGACAGCGTAAGGCTGGTCGCGGTGAAATCCAGGCCCGCCGTCGCAGTGCCGTTGATTGCCGCGCAGGTCACGCCAATTGCGCCGTCTGTGCCGCCAACGCGATCGACGGAGAGCGCGAGCGCGCCGCCGTTTTCGGCAATCGTTCGCGTCGCTGCGCCGCTGAATGAGAGGACGCCTGGCACTAAAGTGCTGATGGTAATTTGTAAAGAACCCGCTGGGTTTGACGTGCCGTCGATGTCGCTGCAAGCGATGGTGACGTTTGACACCACGGCAGCCGTTGGTGTGCCAGAGATCAGCCCGGTCATCGCGTTCAACGTCACGTTCGCTGGCAAGGTGCCCGAAGCGACGCTGTAGCCCGTGATCGGGTCTCCGTCGGTGGCGGTGCACGCGGCG
>JBBRVM010000357.1:0-4556 GCA_038246865.1 Burkholderiales bacterium | reverse complement strand
TTTAATGCGGTGACGAACGTGCCGGGCGGCTCTGATGATCGGGTGACGATCCGCAAAACGCTGGGCTGGGGTTCACGCGATGAACTTGAAGTCGTTGAGTTTTATACCGCGAGTTCAAAGAAGTATTTCATGACAGGTCGTCCCGATGAGGTCGCATTACTCGATAGATATCCCGCGATTTGGGCACGCACAGGGTTGCGCACGGCGACACTGCGAACGGACGCACCGCTGGGCGCGCCAATGTGCCGCTACTGGGCGAATGACGGGGCAAGCATCAATTCACATTTCTACAGCACAATCCCGAGCGACTGCGCATTGATAAAGGCCCAGCCCTGGGCAATCGACGAAGGCATTGCCATGCGGGCTCAGTCGCTGATTCAGATATCTACGTTGCTGCCGCCAACTCCACCGCCGTACTGCCCCGATGACACGACCAAAGTGGTTCGCCTGTTTAATCAAACCACCATCAATCATCGCTACCTGACCGAGAGCCAGTTGGCCAAAATGACGCTGTCACCTGATTGGAAAGTAGACGGCGCGGTTTATTGCGCGGCAAAATACGAGGATTAATCACTGACGCGCGAAAGCGCCCATCTCATGAGTTCATCTGTCAAACGATTCGCCGTTGTTATGGGCCTCACCGCTGGATTGATGGGGGTGATTAACGCGCAAACCGCGTTCCGATGTGACAACAACGGGCAAACGGTCTACAGCGATTCGCCTTGCCCTGCCGGTAAAGCGGTCGTCACCACGCAAGACAGCGCCGCACAAAAAGCAGCCGCGAAAGATGCAAACGCGCAGATTCGCGCAGACAACGCAGAGATCAACAAGCGACTGGCAGATCGCGAAAAATTGGAGGCGCAAGAGCGCGCGGCGGCGCGTAAAGCAGCCGGAAAGCCAGTTGCGGTAGCCGCTAAAGCAGAAGGAAAAGGCAAAGTAGCCAAGGCGAAGGCCGTAAAAAAGGTGAAAGCCGCTAAACATCCGCGCAACACGAAAAAATCGAAGAACGACGCGATAGTTTCTGCCGCCAAGTAGCGATAATAGGTTCACCTAATCCGCTGCGGTCATGAGCATTCTTTCCCCTTTCACCGCTTCGCTGCCGCGTAATTTCCTCGGGGTCGCTCTCGTGCTGATGCTCGCTGGCTGCGCTACAGCCCCGCCTCCGCGCGGCATCGATTACCCCGCGCCAGCAACCGTGGCCGCGAAACCCCCGCCGCCTGCCGTGGTTTTGCCACCGCAGGACTGGCGCGCGTCTGGCGCCAGCCTCGATGCCACCTACGAGCAGAGCGCGCTCCTCACGTCGACGTTCTACAGCAACCCCGACGTTCTGCTGAAGCAGGTCGAACGCTCGGGCGCGATGGGCATCAATCGCGACTGGGAGGCGAGCGCGTCAAAGGGCGACTGGTACATCGAGGAGCAGCGCTTCGCCGACACCGTCATCGGCGCGGGCGTTAATCGCAATCGCGATGACCTGATCGACGCAGGCCTGCGCGCAATTGAATGGGGCTTCGCGCGTCAGTCCGCCGACGGCAGCTTTCCGTGCAAAGACAATTACCTGAGCAGCAGCTACTTCGTTGCGGCCACCGCACACGCATTGTGGTTGTTGGAAACGACAGGGCACGGGCAACCGTTTGCGGCGCGTATTCGGGCGCTTCGCCCGCGTTTGCACAACGCAGCCGCATGGCTGGCAGGTGCCCGGAACACGCCCGCAATCACCGCAAAGCTTGATGCCTACAGCTCGCGCTATTTCGTAACCGGGTACGCGCTCGCCGCGACCGGACGGCTCACCGGCGACAACGCTTTGGCGAGTGCCGGTGAAGAGACGATTCGTCGCGGCATTGCGCGGCAACATGCGACGGGTTACTTCTACGAACTCGGTGGATTTGACGCCAGCTTTCAGGCCGAAGCGCTGGTTTATTTGCTGCGCTATTTTGACCACGCTGCTACCGCCGATATGCGCCGCAGCAGCGAGGCCGCGATTCGTCTCGCGCTCGACTGGCTGGCGTCGCGCGTCTCACCGCGCGGCATCGTGCAAGCAACCGGCAACACGAGGAGCGGTGCGGGCCAGGAACGTGACCGCACCGGACAGCCCCGACGTATCAGTGGTGTAGCGGTATCACGCGCGTTTGGCCTCGGCAGTACCGTGCTCGGTGGTGGAAAATTTGAGGCGCTGGCGAAGTCGGTGGCGGCTGCGCGTCAGCCGGGTTGAGCGAACCAACTTAGCGATCAGCTTTTCGCTGAAATTAAGTTCCCACCGGGACTAGAAGCCATTTTTAGCGATTATCGACTATGGAGAATATCAGCACTAGCCCCCGTTCATCCTCGCTTTCACGCAAAAGCCGTTAGCCAATTTTGACGACGGTGCGCCCCGTCACCGCGCCTTTCACATAGGCATCAAACACCGTGGGCAATTGGGCAAATGACACCGTGCGGCAATGCGAAGCCAGCTTCTCGCATTTCCACTCATTCGCGAGCTTCGCCCACAGTTCGCGCCGCAGCGACATCGGGCAATTCACGCTGTCAATGCCGAGCAGCGACACACCACGCAGAATGAACGGCATCACGGTGGTTTTCACTTCCCATCCTTGAGCGAGACCAATCGAGGCAATCGTCCCGCCGACCTTCATTACTCGCGTCAGCCACGACAACTGCTCACCGCCGAGATTGTCCACAGCGCCTGCATAAGTCTCAGCACCCAGCGGCTTCTCCGTCATCTCAAACTTGCCGCGGATCAGTACATCCTTCGCGCCAATGGACTTGAGCAGGTCGACGTCCTTTTCTTTGCCCGTCACGGCCACCACGTCGTAGCCAAGCTTCGCCAGAATCTCAATCGCCACCATGCCAACGCCGCCCGTCGCGCCGTTCACCAGCACCGGCCCCATCGCGGGATGCAGGCCGTCATGCTGTATGCGATGCACCGCCTGCGCCGCCGTGAAGCCCGCCGTGCCGAAAGTCATCGCATCGAATGTCGTCATGCCCGAGGGCACCGGAACAAGCCAGGAAGCTGGCATCCGCGCCTTCTGCGCATAGCCGCCGTGATGCGCCACACCCACGTCGTAGGAATGTGCGATTACCTTATCACCTGGCTTGAACGCAGCATCCGAAGACGCCTCAACCGTGCCCGCCAGATCAATGCCGCCAATACAGGGAAATCGCCGAATAATTCGCCCCGCTCCGGTCGCCGAAAGCGCATCCTTGTAGTTCACCGTCGAGTAATCAACGTTGATCAAAACCTCGCCCGCGTCAAGCTGATCCACCGCGAAATCGACGAGTTCAGTCTTCGACGTTTTGCCTTCTTGCGACGTAAGATAGGCTTTGAATGTGCTCATGCGGTGCTCCTTTTGCTGCGTTTTAAGTTGACGTTTACGTCAATTATGGCGTGGGAGGTTACGGAAGCTTGACACAAATGCCCCGTCCGTAGCCCGGAAGGAGCCGCAGCGTATTCCGTGTAGATCGTTAAGCAGTGCAAGCGCTAAAATAGTCATCTAACTAGTCAGCTGGAGATTCACATGAATACTTGGCCAGTACAAGACGCCAAAGCACGCTTTAGCGAATTGATCGAACAGAGCGTGAAACAGGGGCCACAGCTGGTGACCAAGCGCGGTCTGGCGACCGCTGTCGTCGTTCCATTCGCGCAGTGGCAATCGATGGCGCATGCCGCAAAACCAGCGCTCAAATCGTTGCTGCTTGAGCGCATGCCTGAGCCCGTCGAGCTCGCGGTTCCAGCGCGTGAGCCGCTCAAGTTGCGAACCCCAAAAGCGTTGTAGAGGCCACTCAGAACCGTGTTTTTGCTCGACACCAACGTAGTCTCAGAACTGCGAAAAACAAAGCCGCACGGCGCGGTTGTCGCGTGGCTCTCCGCGCGAAATACTGCGCATCTCTTTATCTCAGCGATGACAGCGGGCGAAATTCAACGCGGCATCGAAATCACGCGAGAACAGGACGCGCAAAAAGCCGCATCGCTGGAATCCTGGCTTGAGCGAGTACTCGCCTCCGATCAAGTGTTGCCGCTTGACGCTTCCGTATGCAGAGCGTGGGCGCGGCTGATGCACGGTCGCTCGGACACGCTCGCAGAAGACGCGTTCATCGCGGCCACTGGCGCGGTCCATCGCCTGACCGTGGTTACGCGAAATGTGCTGGGCTTCAAAGCGCTGGGGGCGGCGACGCTTAACCCGTTTGACTTTGGCAAAACGCGATAGCGTCCCGCTAACCGTGCTGGCTAAACAACCGCCAAGCGCCCCGCCCCAGCCTCCATCCGTCCCACCACCGCAACGCTCTCAAACCCTTCACGTCTGAACAAATCAAGCACGGCATCCACCGCTGACGGCGCGCAAGACACAAGCAACCCACCTGAAGTTTGCGGGTCGGTCAGCAGCGCCTGATTGACGTCGCCGAAGCCGGATGGCAAGTCGACATCATGACCATAGCCGCCCCAGTTGCGGCCCGATGCGCCAGTAATGTAGCCCTCAGCGGCCAACGTTTTAACGTTCTCAATGAACGGCACTTTGCCCCACTCGATCACAGCAGTCATCTTTGCGCCGCGCGCGAGTTCGAGC
>JBBRVM010000356.1:0-4560 GCA_038246865.1 Burkholderiales bacterium | reverse complement strand
TTTCGCATCAACAATCTTCGCCGAGATCGCGTCCTTGCCCGGCGTGGAGCCGCGCTTGATCCAGAACCAGACAATGGCGACGGCGGGTAGCACGAACGAGATCAATACATCCGCCGGGCCTTGAATCAGCTTTTCGCTACCGAAGTACGCCCAGCCATAAACCGTTACCAAAAGCGGATACATCACCACCATGATCAAGAGGGTGTCGAGCACGCTCGCACCGACGCGGGGCCAGAAGCCTACGTATTCAAGATCGTCGTTTGCCATGAGGGTTCCGTGTTTGCCGATACGTGGAGTGTAGGTGAGCGCAAATAGCGCGCCGCTCACCATGAAACGTAGGGCGGAACGCAAAGCGGTTCCGCCGAACGCGGTGGCGTCATGTGCAGTTGTTGAAATGCCTTCGGCGGCGGCACGAGTCGGAACCGCAAGCGTTCCGACCTACTCCAACGACAGTACCAATCGCTTACCCAGCGCAGCCGCCGCGCGGTCCAGTGTTTTAAGGGAGGGCCAGTGGGCTTGGTTTTCCAGTCGTTTGGCGGCGGGCCATGACGTTTCGAGGGCGCGCGCCAATTCGGAAAAACTGCGTTCGCCTCGTGCAAGCCGCAGCAACATGGCCGCTTGAGTTTTAGCGTCGGGGGCGATGTAATGCGCGCGCTTGATTTTGAGGGTGGGCGCAGGAATGTCCTTCGCTTCGTCCAGCCGCCACGCCAACATGACAGAGAGAACCTCGGCCGCGTTGAACAAGGCTTCTTCTTTCGTTTGCCCATCGGTGAAGGTGTCGGGCAGAAACCGAGTCGCTCACGCGCGCGAATAACTTCCGCGCCCCAAAACACGCAGAAGCTTAAGCAGACGCGATGTGCGAGGAACCCGGTGTAGACGGAACAGTGAACATTGTTACGAGCGGATGCCCAAAGGAGGGAAGTGGAAATTCCAACAAATAAAGCGCAGTTGCTTCACGCACATTATTCACAGCTTCCTCCACGGTTTCACCTTGCGTCGTCGTACCGGTCTCGGGGTTTACAGCGATGAATCCACCCTCTTCGGCATGCGTAAGCACGGCGGCCATTTCCATCGTTGAGTCTCCCAAAGCTTGCGAGTGCGCATTGCCGCGAATTGTAGGTCGGAACGCAAAGCGGTTCCGACGAACGCGGCTGGGTGATGCGCCATCGTTGAAATGCCTTCGGCGGTGGCACAAGTCGGAACCGCGAGCGTTCCGACCTACGGGCTTCGGCGTGCGTGAGTACAGCGGTCATTTCCATCGTTGAATCTCCCAGAACTTGCGAGTGCGCATTGCTGCGAATTGTAGGTCGGAACGCAAAGCGGTTCCGACGAACGCGGTTACATGATGCGCCGTTGTTGAAATGCCTTTGGCGGTGGCACAAGTCGGAACCGCGAGCGTTCCGACCTACGAGCTACAAGCTCAGTTCATTGAGTGAACAACTCTTATTGGAGGCACGTTTAATACACCCTCAACGAGTTTTGAGAAGACTTCTTTTCGCAAACTATCAATCGACACGGCAGACGATCCCGAGCAACGATTGGCCATGTCTGAGTTGGCGACAAAGTCTGCCGAAGTAATACCCCCAAACACATTCTGAATCCGTGAGTTAATACAACGGCGTGATTCGCCGCCGACCTTGCCCCGCACGACTTGTTCATAAATCTTCGCGCCATCGCGCATCGCGGTCACTACATAACCATAGTCAATCTCGGCGCCACCAGTAACAAGCTCGTACCGAAACGATGCATTACGCGGCATCAGAAGCAACGCCTCGACCAAATTAACTTCGTACTGAGCATACGTGATGGTCTGCGTTTGCTCAAGCAAGGTCTTCTCATCGTTGCGAACACGTTCAATGACGAGCGTCGTAACTTTGGGGCCACCATTCGGCACCCATTCAACGCCAAGAACTTTCTCACGAAGCACGGCCAGTACGTCATCCGCAGACAAGCGATCGGCATTCTTAACTTCAAGGAAGACTCGCAAGGTCGCATCTTCGATACGTTTTGCCGCAAATTCGGGGTATTGTTTCGCGACTTCCGTTAACTCAGCGCGCCGAAAATTCATTCGCGGTAGAAGCGCTTCAACTCTCCGGCCGTCCGTCGAGCCCCTCCCAATCTTGGCGACGTATCGCATGAGTGCCGCAACCTGCGTCTCGGAGGGACGATCTGTCTGCAGATTCGCCAAAGTACGCTCAACCAAAATAGCTTGATGTTCGGGTGTATTTAATTCTGGGAACAAGTCAACGTTTACAGACAAATCGTACAAGCTGGTGCCTGATCGGTTGCCAGCGACGACACGGTCTCGCAACCTCGTTCGTAGCCCCGCGAATTGCTCGGGTGACAATACGCTCGCTCCGGCAGCAAGATTGAGCTTCGTAAGAGCGAGCTCCGTACTTTGCGGGCTCTGAACTCCATCAACACGCTGCTCCAAATAATCACGAAAGATTGCATTGGCACGGGGCACCGAGGCAAACATTTCGCGAACCAATGTTGGCCCCGTGGGTTGCGCAAGACTGTATTCGATGTCGCTTCCGACCTGCTCTGTTTTGCCTTGTGCGATGGTTTCCTTTGCCCTGTTGACAAACCAACCTGCTCTCTCTTCCTGATTGCGCGGTACTGACGCGCAGGACGCGAGGAGCATTGCTAGTAAGAGCGTGACAGCGATCTTCAAAATTTTCCTCGTTGAATAGCTACGTTGGTCGTAAGCTGACATGGGAGTACTGACAATTCAAATGGGGCAAAAAATTGCCCCTTGCCTACCGATAAACCGGAAACCGCCCACAAAGCGCAGCAACTTCCCCACGTACTCGTGCAATCACCGCCTCATCCGTCGGCGCGTCGAGCACGTCCGCAATGAAGTTCCCCACCATCCGCGCTTCGGCTTCCTTAAACCCACGGGTTGTAAACGCAGGCGAGCCCAAACGAATGCCGCTCGTGACCATCGGCTTTTCCGGGTCGTTCGGGATGGCGTTTTTGTTGCAGGTCATGTGGGCTTTGTGCAGCACGTTTTCTGCTTCTTTGCCGGTGATCTTTTTGGAGCGGAGGTCGACCAGCATGAGGTGCGATTCGGTGCCGCCGGATACGATGCGCAGGCCGCGCTCGACCAGCGTTTTGGCGAGCACGTCGGCGTTCTTAAGCACTTGTTCTTGATACGTTTTGAACTCGGGCTTCAGGGCCTCACCGAAGGCGACGGCCTTGGCGGCGATGATGTGCATCAGCGGGCCGCCTTGCAGGCCGGGGAAGATGGCGCTGTTGAGTTTTTTCGCGAGGTCTTCGTCGTTGGTGAGGATGACGCCGCCGCGTGGGCCGCGCAGCGTTTTGTGCGTGGTGCTGGTGACGACGTGTGCGTGCGGCATCGGGTTCGGGTACACGCCCGCCGCGATAAGGCCCGCGTAGTGCGCCATGTCGACCCACAATTTCGCGCCCACTTCATCGGCGATTTCGCGCATCCGGGCCCAGTCCCATTTGAGCGAATAGGCGGAGCCGCCGCCTATGATCATTTTCGGTTTGACCTCGTGCGCTTTGGCGCGCATCGCGTCGTAGTCAATTGATTCGTCGGCTTTGAGGCCGTACGCGTGGGGCGTAAACCATTTGCCGCTCATGTTGAGCGCCATACCGTGTGTGAGGTGACCGCCCTCGGCGAGCGAAAGGCCCAGGAAGGCGTCGCCCGGTTGCAGGAGCACGAAGTAAATGGCGGTGTTGGCCTGGGCACCCGAGTGCGGTTGCACGTTGACGAACTTGGCACCGTAGAGTGTTTTCAGGCGCTCAATCGCGAGCGTTTCGGCGATGTCGACGTACTCGCAGCCGCCGTAGTAGCGACGGCCCGGGTAGCCCTCGGCGTATTTGTTGGTGAGCTGCGAACCCTGCGCTTCCATCACGGCCTTGCTGGCGTAATTTTCGGAGGCGATGAGTTCGATGTGGTCTTCTTGACGCTGGTTTTCCGACTGGACGACAGCGAAAACTTCGGGGTCAACCTGAGCCAGCGAGGAGACAAAAAATTCGGGGCGCGCGTTCATGGGCATTTTCCTTTTTGAGTGGAGTTTTGTTGCCCAGGCGGACGGCTAATTTCGTGACGAAAAATACCGTCACAAACAGCGTGCTTCCTGAGGGTGGCTCCCTCTCAGACGACGCCCAATTTGAGCGGCGCTTACGCCAGTTACACGCTTGTCAGAATTATAGTTGGAGGCGGCCCGTGCAGCATTCAGCTTTTTCTTGAAATGACGGCTGCATTGGGGCTAAGTGCGAATATCGTCACTTGTCGATAAATGCAGTAAATTGGCCTTAGCCCCAATGCAGCGGTGCTTTCATGGAAAAGCTGATAACCCAATGAGCTATTCGCAATCGCGAGGAAAGATGGCGAAAAAAAAGCCTCGCGAGCGAGGCTTTGAATTGCGTTGTAAGTAAATCGTCTCTCAGAGGATTCTTCAAAACGAACACCAATTATATTTGAACAAAACTATATTGACAAGACACCGTTGACTATCGTTTGCCCTGATTGACACCTGCGCCGTGCGGTTCATCGTTCGTCAATGGCTGCGCGCTACCCGGCAGCGGTAC
>JBBRVM010000355.1:0-4566 GCA_038246865.1 Burkholderiales bacterium | reverse complement strand
TGATGCCCGAACACATCGGGCTGCACTTTGAGCGTGTCTTCCACGGTGAACAGCGTGAGGCAAACGCCGGATTTGCTGAGTTCGCCTTTGTCGCCAACTTGGCCGCCAGATTCTGCGTAAAACGGCGTGCGATCGAGCACCACGATGCCCTGATCGCCCGTAACGAGTGAATCGACTGCGGTGCCGTCTTTGTAAAGCGCGACGACGCGCCCTTCTTCCGACAACGATTCGTAACCACGGAAAGTTGTCTTCGGGCCGGTGTACGCGAGCACAGCGTCGGCCTTGAATTTGCCTGCGGCGCGCGCAGTGGTGCGCTGCTTTTCCATTGCGGTTTCAAAGCCCGCCTCGTCGACCGTAACGCCGCGCTCACGGCAGACGTCTGCGGTCAGATCGAGCGGGAAGCCGAAGGTGTCGTAGAGCTGAAAAGCGATATCGCCCGGCAGTCTCGCCCCAAATGTGGGAGCGGCTTTAACCGCGATTTCTCCAGTGGTTAGCGCTTTCGCGGCTAAAGCCGCTCCCACAGGGGTTTCCAAATCGGCAAGCGCTTTGTCCAATATCGCCATGCCGTTCACCAGCGTCTCACCAAAGCGAATTTCTTCCGCCTGCAACGTCTCCGCCACACGATCTTTCGCAGCGCGCAGTTCGGGATACGCCTCACCCATTTGCACGTCAAGATCAGCGACCATCTTGTAGAAAAACGGTTTGGTCTGGCCGAGTTTGTAGCCGTGACGCAGGGCGCGGCGGATGATTCGGCGCAGCACGTAGCCGCGGCCTTCGTTCGATGGAATGACGCCATCGGTGATGAGGAATGCGCAGGCGCGGATGTGGTCGGCGATCACGCGCAGGCTGGGGTTCGTGAGATCGGTGCAGCCCGTTTCGCGTGAGGCAGCGTTGATGAGCGCGACAAACAGATCAATCTCGTAGTTCGAGTGCACGTTCTGCAGAATGGCGGCGAGGCGCTCCATGCCCATGCCGGTGTCGATCGAGGGCTTCGGCAGCGGCAACATCGGGCCGTCCTTGACCTCGCGGTTGAACTGCATGAACACGAGATTCCAGATTTCGATGAAGCGATCGCCATCTTCGTCGGGCGAACCGGGCGGGCCGCCGGCAATGTGATTGCCGTGGTCGTAGAAGATTTCCGAGCACGGGCCGCAGGGGCCAATGTCGCCCATCATCCAGAAGTTGTCGGAAGCGTAACGTCCGCCTTTGTTGTCGCCGATGCGCACGATGCGATCCTCGGGGACACCGATTTCGTCCCGCCAGATACCGAACGCTTCGTCGTCATCGGCATAAACGGTGACCAGCAGTTTTTCCTTCGGGAGGCCGTAAACGACGGTCAGCAATTCCCATGCGTATTTGATAGCGTCCCGTTTGAAATAATCGCCGAACGAGAAGTTGCCGAGCATCTCGAAAAACGTGTGATGGCGCGCGGTGTAGCCGACGTTTTCGAGATCGTTGTGCTTGCCGCCCGCTCGCACGCTACGCTGCGAACTGGTCGCCCGGATGTAGGCGCGCTTTTCTGCCCCAGTGAAAACGTCTTTGAACTGCACCATACCGGAGTTCACGAACATGAGCGTCGGGTCGGCCGCGATAAAGAGCGGCGACGAAGCAACGCGAGTGTGGCCCTTGGATTCAAAGAAGCTTAAGAACTTTTCGCGGATTTCAGCAAGTTTCATGTGTGTTTTTGGCGTGAATTGAATCGGTTGCGCTGGGATTCTTGTCAATCCCAGCGCCCGCCCTTGCCGGGCGAAGCCTTTGATTTTACGGGGCGAAGTGAGAGTGCGCGGCTAGCGGCGAAATCGTGAATCAGGCCGAATCGGCATAGCTGCTGCAGATGCTACAGAGAGTACAGCTTTTCATTGTAGTGACCAGTACATTGGGGCTAATAGGCCAAATGGTTACTTATCGACTTTCTCAATTCTCTGGCCTTAGCCCACGTGCAGTCGTCGATTCACGAGAAAGCTGATAAAGCGACACAACTGAGACGTTCGCGCCGAAGCCATGCGCCGACGCGAGATAATTGCGCACTTGAAACGATTGCCCCCCACTCAGCTTGTCTCCGACGAGCCACCCGCCCCGCCAGATCAACCCACCCAGCCGCCGGGTTTGCCGCGCGAGCTATACCTTCTTGTCCTGCTGCTGATCATCGCGCACACCGCGTTCAACGGCATCCGTATAGCGACCTCGCTCGCCGCGATCAAGGCAGGCGGCGGCGCGATCTGGGTCGGTTTCCTGACGGCCATGTTCAATATCGTTCCAGCGTTCGTCGCGATGCGCGTCGGGCGGTTGGTGGATCGCGTGCCGCTGCGGCGTCCGCTAGTGTTTGGCTGCGCGGTGTTGGCGCTTGGCGGCGCGGTCGCTGCGATTGAGCCGATGCTGGGCATCCTCGCTTTGTGCGCCTGTGCGATTGGCCTCGGCTGGATGGCGATTGCGGCGGCGTCGCAATATGCGGTGGGCTTGTACGGCGGCAACGCGAACCGGGTACGGGCATTCAGCGTGATGTCGATGGGCTTTTCGATTTCGAGTTTTCTGGGGCCGCTGATAGCGGGCTTGATGATCGATCACGTGGGTTACCGCGCCGCGTTTGCTGTGCTTGCTGCGTTTCCGGCGGTCGCCGCGATTGCCTTCAGTACGCGCCTGCTGAAACTGCCCACAGCGCCACCTCGCGCCGATGTAGCCGATGGCGGTGCGCGCGAATTGTTTGCCATGCCGGTGCTGCGAAACACGCTGATCACGGCGGCGTTCATCACCGTCGGCTGGGATTTGTACATCTTCATGGTGCCCGTGCTCGGTAGCGAACTCGGGCTCACGGCAACACAGATTGGCTCGGTGCTGTCCCTCTTCGCCATCGCCGTGTTCGTTGTGCGATTTTTCATGACAGCGTTGACCAGGCGCCTCGGCGAGCGCGGCGTGATGATCACGGCGATGGCGCTGTCGGGCGTTACGTTCCTGGCGTTCGCGTTTGCCCACAATTACTCGTTGATGCTGGCGCTGTCGTTCGTCATCGGGCTCGGCTTGGGAGCCAGTCAGCCGATCATCCTGTCGCTGTTGCATGATGCTGCGCCAGCGGGTCGGATCGGCGAGGTGAACGGCATGCGCATGACCCTGATCTCTACCAGCCAGTGGACGATGCCGCTGGTGTTCGGCATGCTCTCGGCGAGCACGGGCATGCTGCCGTTGTTCCTCATCGTCGGCGGCGGCATTTTGTCGGGAAGCTGGTTCGCGCGGCGGAAGTTGCCGAACAACTAAACGGTTGATAGCTGTACAAATTACCACTATCATCTCCGAAACCAGGATGTGAGCGCGATAGTGAAAATTCCACTCTACTTCACCGATCCCGATGGTTACTACTGGGAAATCTCGCATGGCGACATGCATTGGAACGCGCACTGATGGCTGAGAAAAGCGCTGAGAAAAAAGTCGCGCCCCCTAAGGTCACCTCCGATGGTCAGCCGCGCTGCGCCTGGGCCACTGGCATCCCGGACTTCTACGAAAAATATCACGACGAAGAATGGGGCGTGCCCTGCTTCGACGAACACAAGATGTTCGAGATGCTTATTCTGGAAGGCGCGCAAGCTGGTTTGTCGTGGCAGACGGTGCTCGCCAAACGTGAAAACTATCGCAGGGCATTCGATGATTTCAATGTCGAAAAAATTGCGTGTTACAACGAGGCGAAGGTTCAGAAGTTGTTGCTCGACGCAGGCATTATTCGCAACCAGTTGAAGATTCGCGCTGCGGTGAGCAATGCTCAGGCGTTGCTCAATTTGCGCGAAACGGCAGCGCGACCCGAACTCGCGCTCACCGATTTTTTCTGGAAGTTCGTCGATGGCAAACCGAAACAAACCGCGCTGAAACGCCGCGAAGACATCAAGGCCACCACGCCGGAATCTGACGCGCTGTCCAGGGCCTTGTCAAAGGCCGGATTCAAGTTCGTCGGCTCCACCATCGTGTACGCGCACATGCAGGCGTGTGGCATGGTCAACGATCACCTAACGACGTGTTATCGCCATGACGCAGTGCGAAACATGGGACTAATGCTTTAGTTATGGCGCCCTTTATGACGAGCCGTCAGTTTTATGAGAACTTCGGGGACTCTGACGCGTCGGTGCATCAAGGCAAAGTAACGTCGAACGTGTAGATGAATTTGCGTTCGCAGTAATCCTGTTTCCCGTCTTTCGTGCACGATCCGATACCGCCGCGCAAAGCGCCGTGCAAGCGCTTGCCCGGCTTGCTGTCGAACTCGACTTTGGCGCTCTGCAGTCCGTTCCACGAGCTCACCATCTGAGTGTCCAGCTGGCCCGGCCCAGAGGAAAGGAACAATAGGTCGACCTTCATTTCTGGCCCGAGTTTGACCGCTACGAAAGCAGCTTTCTCATTGGCGCCCCACTGCTCACGGGCTTCGGCGCGATTTTTTGCAGCCAACCACGCTTTCGCGGGAGGCGCTTTCTCGGTCAGCACAATCCATGTACTTTTCGTTGCGCCGCTTCCTTCTGTGTAGGCAAAGGAATGGCGCGGTTCAAATATGACCTCGGCAGTCACCCAGTTTTCCGGGCCGGGCTTGGCACC
>JBBRVM010000354.1:0-4581 GCA_038246865.1 Burkholderiales bacterium | reverse complement strand
TTCTCGCTCACGCCGCCACAGCTTGCGTCCAATACCCATGCATCGAAAGACGTCAAGGTTTACTTGCGCCCGGAAGACGTACTCGCGCGCTCGGTCGGCAGCGGTGCCGCAGGTTTCCCGGTGGACGATCCGCATGTATTTGACGCCGTGATCGAGAAAATCGAATTCCTAGGCTCGTTCTGTCACGTTCACGTCAGGACACCCGCGTTTGCGCCGCACAAGCTCACGGTGTATCTCTCGCTCAACTTTTTGACCGAGCAGTCGTTGACCGTCAATTCGTCTCTACGCCTTAAGCTCTTGCCCGAGCGTTTGCGCATTTTCTAGCGATGGCTGCAGCGCTTACACACTCAGCGACAGCGCCCTCGTCCCCGGTGCGTCAAACAACACATTGGACGGATCGTCTTGCGCACCTGGGAATACTGTTGATTGCAGTCGTCCTGATTGCATTTCTGGCCATGCCGTTGGCGGCCATCCTGCTGCAATCGTTTGAGGGCAAGAATGGCGAATTCGTCGGACTCACCAACTTTTTCGCATACGCAAAGTCGCCTGCGCTATTGACGAGTCTGTGGAACAGCGTCTGGGTTTCGCTGGTCGTGACACTGATCGCTGTACCGCTCGCGTTTGTTTTTGCCTATGCACTGACCCGTTCATGCATGCGTTTCAAGGCACTGTTTCGTGGCATCAGTTTGATCCCGATCCTCGCACCGTCCCTGCTGTCAGCCATTTCGCTCATTTACTGGTTTGGCAATCAGGGCGTTCTCAAAGGCGTGATGCAAAGCGTCGGTATCACACAGATATACGGTGCGCCCGGCATCGTGATCGCCGAGTGCTTCGCGGTGTTTCCTCATGCGCTGATGATCTTGATCACCGCCTTGAGTCTGGCCGATGCGAGACTGTATGAAGCGGCCGCTGCAATGGGCACAAGCGCACCGCGCAAGTTTTTCACCATCACGCTGCCCGGTGCGAAATACGGCTTACTTTCCGCCGCGCTGGTGACGTTCACGCTAGTGATGACGGACTTCGGCATCCCGAAGGTCATCGGCGGCAATTTCAATGTGCTTGCCACCGACGTGTTCAAACTAGTGATCGGCCAGCAGGACTTCGCCAAAGGAGCGGTGGTGGCGATTCTCTTGTTGCTACCCGCTGTGCTGACGTTTACCGTAGACCATTACGTGAGCCGCAAGCAGACCGCCATGCTCACTGCGCGCGCCGTACCCTACAAGCCTTCGCCGTCTCGCGGATATGACCGCGCGATGGCCGCCTATTGCGTGCTGATTTCGCTCTTGATGCTGGCGATGCTGGGGATGGCGATCTTCGCGTCATTCGTGAGTTTCTGGCCCTACAACTTGTCGCCAAGCACGCGCCACTATGTGCTCGGTCTCGTCGATGGCGAGGTCGCCGAAGGTTTCATCAACAGCCTGAAAATGGCGGCAGGTACGGCGTTCTTCGGAACCGCACTCGTCTTTTTCTCGGCCTACCTGCTTGAGAAAACGAAAGGGGCAAACTGGCTGCGCGCACCGGTTCGAATGCTGACCATGTTGCCGATGGCGGTACCGGGGCTGGTGCTCGGTCTGGGCTACATATTTTTCTTCAACGCTGCGGCAAATCCGCTCAATGCGCTTTATCACACGACAGCGCTCTTGACGCTATGCACCATCGTTCACTTCTACACGACAGGCCACCTTACGGCCGTGACGGCACTCAAGAGCCTTGACGGAGAATTCGAGGCGGTCAGCGCGTCGCTCAAAGTGCCCTGGTATAAAACATTCTGGCGGGTGACGCTGCCCATCTGCACGCCTGCACTGGTGGACATTGCACGCTATTTTTTTATCAATGCAATGACTACGATTTCGGCGGTCGTTTTCTTGTATTCACCCGAGACGAAAGTTGCGTCCATCGCCATTCTCAATCTGGACGAAGCGGGTGAAATCGGCGCAGCAGCCGCGATGGCGGTGATGATCGCCGGAATCTCGGCGGTCGCCACTGGACTCTTCATGCTGCTCGCACGCTGGGTAGATCGCCGCACACAGAAGTGGCGCGGACCGAGGTAATCGAAACAATGGCAAACGACCGAATACTTTTAACGCCCGGCCCACTCACCACCAGCCTGCGAACCAAGCTCGCGATGCTGCGTGACTGGGGTTCGTGGGATGTTGAATTCAACGATGTCACGGCGCGAATTCGCGAGAGTCTGCTCAAGATCGTGCACGGCGAAGACAGCCACGTGCTTGTCCCCCTGCAAGGCAGCGGTACGTTCAGTATCGAAGCCGCCGTCGCAACACTAGTACCCACCAACGGTCACGTACTCGTGCTCGACAACGGCGCTTACTGCAAGCGAGCCGCAAAGCTCACGTCACTCATGGGGCGCCGCTGCACGCTCATGCCGTTCGCTGATGACGAGGCTGTTTCGCCTTCGGCGTTGCGGGAAAAACTCATCGCGGACGACTCGATCACCCACGTCGTGCTGATTCACTGCGAGACCGGTGCCGGTGTTTTGAACCCGCTTCAAGCAGTTGCTGACATTTGCGCAGAGTTCGACAAAGGCCTCATTGTTGATGCCATGAGCTCGTTTGCCGCCATCGAAATTGATGCACAAAAAACCCGCTTCGATGCCTTGATCGCGGCGAGTGGAAAATGCCTGGAAGGCGTGCCCGGCATGGGCTTTGTGTTCATTCGCAAAGCGGTGCTCGACGGTTGCGCCGGACAAAGCCAGTCGCTCGCGATGGATCTGCACGATCAGTACGTCTACATGGAAAAGACCGGCCAATGGCGCTTCACGCCACCGACCCATGTTGTCGTCGCGCTGGCCGAAGCCATCTCGCAATTCGAAGCGGAAGGCGGTCAACCTGCGCGGCTCGCCCGCTATACGAACAACTACGAAACGCTGATTCGCGGCATGGCTCAGCTCGGTTTCAAGCCGTTTCTGGCCCCTGCAATTCAGGCTCCGATCATCGTCACGTTTCACGCTCCTGCGCATCCGAACTATGACTTCAAGCGTTTCTACGACGCGGCGAAAGCGCGCGGATTTATCCTGTACCCCGGTAAGCTCACGCAGGTAGAAACTTTCCGCGTCGGCTGTATCGGAGCGATCTCGTCGTTGGAAATTGAGCAGGCCGTACACGCGGTTGCATTGGCGCTGCAAGATTTGGGCATACCTTCGGGCGCGCCAGCGGCGACGGGCGACAAATCTTTGCGCAGTCTGCCATCCTGAGCGAAAAGCGAAGGATCAGGTTGTATGCCAAGGTTATTGCCATTACCAAAACCGTCGCGATGCCACATGATCCTTCGCTTGTGGCTCAGGATGACACGCGATTTTTAACGCTTGCTTGCTAACTCAGAAAGACATCTATGGCAACCCGTTCGAGAGAAGGCAACGACAATGAGCACCCCACTGTCGCCGCCATCCGCAAGTCCAGCGCAAACAAAGTCAAAGTCGCGGTTAGCGACATCGACGGCGTGTTGCGTGGCAAGTACCTGCACAAGGACAAATTCCTGGGTGCGTCGCAGCCCCATCCCAATGGTGGCTTTGGTTTCTGTGACGTGGTGTTTGGCTGGGACTCGCAGGACGTTTGCTACGACAACACAACTGTCACCGGCTGGCAGCACGGCTTCCCGGATGCACTGGCGCGCCTTGACCTGAACACGCATCGCAAAGTGCCATGGGACAACAACGTTGATTTCTTTCTGGGTGACTTCGTCAACCCGGATGGTTCCCCGTCACCGATCTGCCCACGACAAACACTCAAGCGCGTGCTCAAACGCGCCGAAAAGCTGGGCGTTCAGCCAATGGCTGGTATGGAATTCGAGTGGTTCAACTTTCTGGAAACGCCGCAAACATGGGCAGAGAAAAAGGGCGTTGGGCCGACCAATTTGACGCCGGGCATGTTCGGCTATTCGCTGCTCCGCATGGCAGATAACCGTGAATTTTTCAACGCGCTGATGGATGACATGCTCGCGTTTGGAGTGCCGATTGAGGGCTTGCATACCGAGACCGGCCCCGGGGTGTATGAAGTCGCCATAGCCTTCGGCTCCGCGCTCGAGCAAGCGGATCGTGCGATCCTGTTCAAGACCGGTGCCCGTGAAATTGGCAAGCGCTACGGCATCATGCCGAGCTTTATGGCGAAGTGGAGTCAGCAGCTGCCAGGCTGCAGCGGACACATTCATCAAAGCCTTTCTGATGGCAAGAAGAACCTTTTCTACGATGCAAAAAATTCGCATTCAATGAGTAAAGTCTTCGAGAGTTACCTTGCAGGTCAGGTCGCGTGCCTCATGGAATTTGCGCCGATGTTCTGGCCGACAATCAACAGCTACAAACGTCTGGTCGATGGTTTCTGGGCGCCGGTGAAACCGACCTGGGGTCTTGACAATCGTACCGCCAGCTTCCGCGTGATTGCAGGTTCGCCCAAAGCCACTCGCCTTGAAACACGCTGCCCCGGCGCGGACGTAAATCCCTACCTTGCAATGGCTGCTGTCATTGCAGCGGGTCTGCACGGCGTCGAAAGAGGACTGAAGCTCACCGCCCCGCCAATCACGGGTACCAATCAGGGCGCAGAGAACATTCCTCGCGCGCCGCGAACGCTA
>JBBRVM010000353.1:0-4596 GCA_038246865.1 Burkholderiales bacterium | reverse complement strand
GCTCGTCCGCCGATGTGTCGATCGCATATCAGGCGTTTCACGAGGCGAAACAGGCGGGAGCGAAGCAGGAGGCGCTGGCGAAAGATGATCGTGACGCATCGGCTTTGGGCCAATACGCGGTGACCGATTTGCGACTGGACAATGTGACGATGCATGGAATGAGTGTTCGCGGTCGCGTCAAAAGCCGTGACGGGCGACGACCACAAGTCGCTGTGGGCATTGTGCGTATGGACGGCACGCCGGTTTATGGGACGACGTCCGAGATTGATGGCGTCGCCCTCCGCGACGTTGGCGCAAGCGCTTTTGAGTTTGCACTCACTTTCTCGGAGTGGGCTTTGCTGCCTGGGGCATACAAGCTTCGGGCGCATGCGATGGATCCGGAAGGCATGCGTGTTTACGACACAGTGGAGCGTGATTTCACGGTGCTCGGCGATTCGCGCGAACAGGGTTTGGTGCGATTGCCGCATCGTTGGGACTCGTAAACCGCGTTCGACGGCGAATTGGCTTTTCGCTGAAACGGCGGCTGATCAGGGGCTGCGCGTCGATTTGGAAATAAGTCGATTTGAGCACGAATAGCGGCTTAGCCCCAATGAAACCGCCGTCGCATCAAAAAGCTGATCCTCTAACCGACTGATAAATTGCAGGAATCGCGCGGTTTGTGCATTGCAACAATTCCCGATTGCTGACTATAATTGTGGGCTTTGTTGGATTGACGTTACGCAAATCGTCGCTGGCAACAAGAAACTACAAGAAACCGCCGCGCACCAATTTGTCGGAGCGCTGTCTTCATGGAAATCTCGTTTTGTTAGTTCGCTATGTTGAGTGAAATCAGTCTGCAAAACCCGACCATTGTCCGGATGCTTTATTGGCAGTTGGGCATAACCGTCGGGTTCGCTGTGATCGCAGGGTTCATCTCGGGGGAGCATGGAGCGGTGTCCGCCACATTGGGCGGCTTGACCAACGTCTTCGCCTCGCTGATCTATGTGTTCGTAGCAAACTTTGGATTGAGCCACTCGAACGGAACAGGCCTTTGGCCCATCCTTCGGGCGGAACTCGTGAAACTTGTTTTTATAGCCGCTCAGCTCGGTGTAATCATGAGGTTCTACGATGCGGTGGTGTTCACCGCACTGTTTACGACATTTTTGGTGACCTTGTTGGCGTGGAGAGCAGCTTTGTTCACCGGCGCTGGCAAGCAAACCGAAGCGACAAGCAAGTAACTAACGAAAACAACTGACGCGGTACAAAAAATTATGTCCGAAGCCAGCAGCGGCACCCAATCCGCCACTGAATACATTCAGCACCACCTGACCAACCTGCAAGGCACGGTCGGTGGCAGCATGTTCAATATCGACACCGTCGTCATGGGCTGGTTGCTGGGCGCACTCGTGTTTGGCGGCCTGTGGATTCTTTCGCGCGGCGTCAAGACTGAGGGCGTACCGGGCAAAGCTCAGGCGATGTTCGAACTGCTTTATGAATTTGTCGACGCTCAGGTCAAAGACATGTTCACCGGTGATCGCCGCTGGATCGTTGCGGTTTCGTTCACCGTGTTTGTGTGGATTCTGGCGATGAACTCGGTGAAGTTCCTGCCCGTGGATTTTGTCGGCGTTGCAACCCATACGTTTGCCGACGCATGGAAACCGGTCGCTACGGCCGATCTGAACACCACGCTTGCGATTTCGCTATCGGTCATCCTGTTAATGATCGTCGAGAGCATCAAGGTAAAAGGCATTGGCGGCTACATCCACGAACTGACGATGACGCCGTTCCATGGCGGCAACCTGGTCGCGAAGATCGTGCTATTGCCCCTCAACTTTCTGTTCCAGATGATCGAGCTCCTGTCCAAGCCGCTCTCGCTTGCTCTGCGTCTATTCGGCAATATGTATGCGGGCGAAGTAATCTTTTTGTTGATATCGCTGTTGGCCGCGGCCGGGATATTCGGAGTGCTTAGCGGCGCGGTTCTGCACGCTGGCTGGGCCATCTTCCACCTCCTTGTGGTTCCGTTGCAGGCGTTCATTTTCATGATGCTCACGGCGGTGTATCTGGCTATGGCGCACGAGCACCACTAGCAGTCGCGTAGTACTGATTTCGTCACTTTATCTCTTAATCTCTCTGTAAAAAAGGAAACAAAATGGAAGTCATTCAAAAAATGATGGTTATCGCTTCGGTGCAGGGCTACACAGCCATTGCAGTGGGCATCATTATTGGCCTCGGCGCGCTGGGTGCCTGTATCGGTGTGGGCATCATGTGCTCGAAGTTCCTGGAATCGGCTGCTCGCCAACCTGAACTGATCCCACAACTGCAAGGCAAAGTGTTCCTGCTGCTCGGCCTGATCGACGCATCCTTCATCATCGGCGTTGGTATCGCAATGTTCCTGGCGACCAACAATCCGCTGTTGAACTCCGTTCTCAACGTTAAGTAATTCTCGCCGTTGCAATTCCCTTGCAAACCTCTTTAGCAACCTTCTACATCGGAGTCGCCGCATGAATCTCGGCATGACGCTCCTGCTGCAAGGCATTGGCTTTTTCATATTTCTGTTCGTCGTTTACAAGTTCGTGTTGCCGCCACTGGCTGACGCGGTCGATGGTCGTCGCCGTCAAATCGCTGACGGCCTGGCCGAAGCCGAAAAAGGTAAAGCATCGCTAGCGACCGCGCAAAAAGAAGTCGACAAGATCATCGCCGAGGCCAAAGCCAAGGCGTCCGAGATTGTTGCTCTGGCTGAAAAGCAGCGCACCGCCACCATTGATGCGTCCAAAGGCGAGGCAAAAGCCGCCGGTGATCGCGAAAAGCAAATGGCTGCGGACGAAATCGCCCAACTCTCGGTGAAAGCCAAAGCAGAGTTGCGTGATCGCGTGGCTGATCTGGCCGTTGCCGGTGCTGAACGAATCCTCAAGCGCGAAATCAACCCGCAAGTCCATTCGGAACTGTTGGGCCAGTTGAAGGCTGAGCTGTAACCATGGCTGAACTCGCGACCATCGCCCGTCCGTACGCAGAAGCAGCGTTCGCGCTTGCCCGCGACGGCGGCGCGTTGCCGAAATGGGCCGACACGTTGAGCCTTCTGGCAGCGGTCGCGTCTGATGCCAAAGTATCGGCGGCGGTTGACAACCCCAAGCTTTCGGTTGAACAAAAGCAGTCGCTATTCACCACTGTGATGGGCGACAGGCTGGACGTGGCGACCACGAGCTTTGTCAACGTGCTGCTCGACGCGGATCGCATCAAGCTGTTGCCGCAAATCAACGAGCATTTTCAGGCGTTAAAGCGCAACAACGATAACGTGGCGCGCGCCACCATCGTCTCGGCTTTCCCGCTGACCGATCAGCAACGGGAAGAGTTGAAGGGCGCGCTCGCAAAGCGTTATTCCCGTCAGATTGACACCGTGGAAGAAGTTGATCCCACGCTCATCGGCGGTGCCAAGATCATCGTCGGTGATCAGGTGATTGATCGCACCGTCGTTGGCCAATTGAACAAGATGTCACGCCAAATCAAGGCGTAGTGTCATTCTGAACGCAGTGAAGAATCAGGTAGCTCAGAGTCAATCTCGAACTTAGCTGAAATGTATGCAACGTGATCCTTCGCCTTAGGCTCAGGATGACAGCGACCCCGAAATAACCGAATTAATTACCTCCGCCTCTGGAGACAAGAATGAATCTAAATCCCTCTGAAATCAGCGAACTGATTAAAGCCAAGATCGCGAATCTTGATGTTGGCAGCGAAGTGCGGACCCAGGGCACGGTGGTCTCGGTGACCGACGGTATCTGCCGCGTGCATGGCCTCGCAGACGTGATGCAAGGCGAAATGCTGGAGTTTCCCGGCAATACGTTCGGCCTCGCATTGAACCTTGAGCGCGACTCCGTTGGTGCCGTGATTCTGGGCTCCTACGAGCACATCACCGAAGGCGACACGGTTAAATCAACCGGTCGCATTCTGTCGGTGCCAGTCGGTCGCGAACTGATTGGCCGCGTGGTCAATGCGTTGGGTGAACCGGTCGACGGCAAAGGCCCGATCAACGCCAAAGAAACTGACGTGATCGAAAAAGTCGCACCGGGCGTGATCGCCCGTAAATCGGTCTCGCAGCCGGTGCAAACCGGCCTGAAATCGATTGACGCAATGGTGCCTGTCGGTCGTGGTCAGCGCGAACTGATCATTGGTGACCGTCAAACGGGTAAGACTGCGGTTGCCATCGATACGATCATCAACCAGAAGGGCAAAGACCTCGTCTGCGTTTATGTCGCGATCGGCCAAAAGGCTTCGACCGTCGTGACGCTGGTCAAAAAGCTCGAAGAAAAAGGCGCGATGGCGTACACCATCGTTGTCGCAGCTACGGCCTCTGATTCGCCAGCGATGCAGTACCTGTCGGCCTACGCCGGCTGCACGATGGGCGAATACTTCCGTGATCGCGGCGAAGATGCATTGATCGTTTACGACGATCTGTCAAAGCAAGCCGTTGCCTATCGTCAAATTTCGCTGTTGCTGCGTCGTCCTCCGGGCCGCGAAGCGTTCCCCGGCGATGTGTTCTATCTCCACAGCCGTCTGCTTGAGCGCGCCGCTCGTGTGAACGAAGACTACGTCGAGAAATTCACAAAGGGTGCCGTTAAAGGC
>JBBRVM010000352.1:0-4606 GCA_038246865.1 Burkholderiales bacterium | reverse complement strand
TATGAAAGTTTATTACGATAAAGATTGCGATCTTTCGCTGATCAAAGGCAAAAAAGTCACCATCGTCGGTTACGGCTCACAAGGTCATGCCCATGCGCAAAACCTGAATGACAGCGGTTGTAAAGTCACCGTTGGCGCGCGCAAAGGTGGACCGAGCTGGGACAAAGCAAAGAAGGCGGGCCTGAAAGTCGCCGAAGTCGCCGAAGCCGTCAAGACCGCCGACGTGGTCATGATGTTGCTGCCAGACGAGCAGATTGGTGCGGTTTACGCGAACGATATCGAGCCAAACATCAAGAAGGGCGCATCGCTCGCCTTCGCGCACGGGTTTAACGTGCACTACGGCTGCGTAGTTCCGCGAGCTGATCTTGACGTCTGGATGGTTGCACCGAAGGCGCCAGGGCACACCGTGCGCAATACGTACACGCAAGGTGGCGGCGTGCCGCACCTGGTCGCTGTGCATCAGGACTCCTCTAAGAAGGCGCGCGCGCTAGCGCTGTCTTATGCATCGGCTAACGGTGGTGGCAAGGCCGGCATCATCGAAACCAATTTCCGCGAAGAGACCGAGACCGATCTGTTCGGCGAACAGGCGGTTTTGTGCGGCGGCACGGTTGAGCTGATCAAGGCTGGCTACGAGACGCTGGTTGAAGCGGGCTACGCGCCGGAAATGGCGTACTTCGAGTGCCTGCACGAACTCAAGCTGATCGTCGATCTGATCTATGAAGGCGGCATCGCCAACATGAATTATTCGATCTCGAACAACGCGGAATATGGCGAATACGTCACCGGCCCAAAGATCGTCACCGAAGACACCAAAAACGCAATGCGCCAGTGCCTGAAAGACATTCAGACCGGCGAATACGCGAAGAGCTTTATTCTGGAAAACAAGGCGGGCGCACCGACGTTGTTGTCGCGCCGTCGTCTGATGGGCGAGCATTCCATCGAAGTCGTGGGTGAGAAGCTGCGCGCGATGATGCCCTGGATCAAGGCCAACAAGCTGGTTGACAAGAGTCGGAACTAGCCAATCTGGGTTGGATAAAAAGCAGCTTCGGCTGCTTTTTTTATGGCTATTCACAGCAAGCAGGAAGGGCGCTGATCGCCCTGCTGCCACAACGGCACCGCCGACCAGTCAAGCAACAATCACGACGATTAAGAACATTTAAGCCAAATCTTGTCGTTCTGCACAACTTTGCGCCGAATAATTCACTTCTCGGGCGCGCCGCGCCCGCACTATCGAGGGGGCAATATGTTGATTCAAAGATTGTTGGTGGCGATGATGTTTGCAGTGGGGACATTGGGTTTGGTCGGCTGCGCGAGCGTTGCGCCGTCTGCCGATTACGCGACGCTGGACAAGGCCGGGCAAGCCAGGATGACGCCGGATTCGGCGGTGGCATCGTTGAAAGACGGCAACAAGCGTTTTGTGGGTGGCAACATGATCAAACGCGATCTGATGAAACAGGTGAAGACCACCGGCTATGCGCAATATCCGATGGCGACGATTGTCAGCTGCATCGACAGCCGCGCAGGCCCTGAGATTGTGTTTGATCAGGGCATTGGCGATGTGTTCAGCGCGCGCGTTGCGGGCAACTTTGTCAACGAAGATATTTTGGGTAGCCTGGAATTTGCCAGCAAGCTTGCGGGATCCAAAGTCGTCGTGGTGCTCGGTCATTCAAGCTGTGGTGCGATCAAGGGCGCATGCGATGACGCGGTACTCGGAAATTTGACAGGCATGCTGGCGAAGATCAAACCAGCTGTGGCGGATGTTTCGATGGCGGGTGATCGTTCCTCCAAAAACGACGCGTTCGTTCAGATGGTGGCTGAGGCGAATGTCAAGCGTACGGTCAACGACATCGTGACCAAGAGCCCGGTACTGCGTGAGATGCAGCAGAAGGGCGAAATTAAAATCGTCGGCGCGATGCTTGACGTCAAAACAGGCGTCGTGACCTGGTACTAACTTGCCGCTTGCAGGAAAAATAAAGACGGCACCCTCGGGTGCCGTTTTTACATCCGCAAGGCGGCCGTTAGAACTTGTGACGCACACCCACCGCAAACGAGTTGCCGCGATCAAAATTGGTGATCTTGTCGTTCATCAATACGGTGTAGACGTCGGTGCGTTTGGACAATACGTAGTCATAGCCAACAGAGAACGTGCTGCGCTTGGTATTGTTGCGTGCGCTGACCGGTGCGGTTGTCCACTTCGTGTTGGCGTAGGCGAGCATAAACTTTCCAGGGCCTGCTGCCACGTCAGCACTTACGCTTGAGGTCTTGCTCTCGGCGCTGCCTGCAGCGCCTGTGTAGTTGTCGTTTTTCGCCTTTTCGTAGTTGGCGTAAAAATTCGCTGGACCGAAGCTGGCCTTGGCCGACAACATCCATGCTTTTTGCTGATTGAAGCCAACCTTCACGTCACCCACGGTGCCCGCGTTCGGATTGTTGGTGCGCACGTTGTGGAAGAAGCCGCCCAATGCGAACGGGCCACCAAAGTACAGGAAGTTCGCGCCGTAGTTCCGGTTGCCGCTGTTGCCCGCAACTTCGCCCAGCTGGTAGTGAACGTTGCCGGTGAAACCGCCAAGGTTAGGCGTCGTGTAGCGAACCTGGTTACTCCAGCCCGTGTCACCGGCATTCACAGAAGCCCAGTTAGTGCCGTTAAATAGCGGAACGTTGGCGTGCAGCACGAGCGGCGAGAGCGCGAAGGAATCGCCAAACGCGTTGAAGACGACCGTTGGCAGGAAGTTCGGGGCCAGATCGCGACCCACGCGAACCGAACCGAAACCGCCGGAGAGGCCGACCCAGGCATCCCGGCTGAAGAAGTTTTCGTTGCCACCGAATCGACCCACAGCCCCCGTGTCTGGACGGAAAAACGAAGAAATTTTGAACTCAGCTTTCAAGCCACCGCCCAGATCCTCGGAGCCTGAAAGGCCCCACCACGAGGTCGTCATGCCGTTTGGATCAACTTTGGCGGTTCGCTTGTCGCCCGAATACTGGATCGAGCCAGCAAATACGTCGACCAGACCAGCGAGCGTGACGTTCTGCGCGAATGCGCCAGTAGCAAGCACAGCGCTTACAGCGGTTGCGACGATACTTCTTTTCATGTTCTTACCCCCAGAAATGGATTGGCAGTGTGCGTAAAATTTTTTCCGCGACATCTTGAAACATCCAGTGTCACGTCTTCGTAACATTTAAGCACTGGACCCGCTGAACGTCATGTAAACCGGGGCCATGTGGCCTATAAGCATTGGAAATGTTGCGCTGCGGCAACAGCACTTGATGCACCAAAATGCGGCAGTTTTACGTGACTTTTAGGCTGATTAAAAGGCAATAAATGAGCAGTCGCAAGCCAAACAGCTTTATTCTTAACGCAAGAATTTACCGGCGCTGACTGCTGATTTATCGATTTATCGACTTAAAGTGTTTTAAGCGCATAGCCCCAATGCAGACGTCATTTCACGCCAAAGCTGTTATGCCTCTATACGCAACACGATTTTCCCGAAATGAGTGCCCGCTTCCATCATTTGGTGCGCTTTGATGACCTCGGATAGTGCGAACGTCGCGTGAATGTTTGGACGCAACGCGTCGGCGTTCTGGGCAAATTTTGGCCACACCTGAGATTCGAGCGACGCGGCAATCGCAGCCTTCGCCGACTTCGGTCGCGCGCGCAGCGTCGAGCCCGTCCATGTCAATCGCTTCATCATCAGCGGCTGCATATTGATTTCGGCCTTCACGCCGTGCTGAAAGGCGATCTGGGCGATGCGACCTTCAAGCGCGGCGGCGGCTAAGTTTTTCTGGAAGTAGGGCGCGCCGACCATGTCGAGAATGACGTCGGCACCACGGCCCTCGGTCGCGGCTTTGGTCGCGTCAACGAAGTCCTCGGTTTTGTAATTGATGCCGACGTCGGCACCGAGTTTCAGCGCGTAATCAATCTTTGCCTGTTCGCCGCAGGTGACGATCACCTTGCTCGCGCCGAACGCTTTTGCGAGCTGGATTGCGGTAGAGCCGATGCCGCTTGATCCACCGTGAATGAGCAGCGTCTCGCCCGCAGTCAAACGCGCACGATCAAACACGTTGGCCCACACAGTGAAGAATGTTTCGCATAACGCGGCCGCTTCTAGCATCGACAAGCCCGCAGGAATTGGCAGGCAGTGCGCGGCGGGTGTTTTGCAATATTCCGCGTAGCCGCCGCCCGGTGTCAGCGCGCAAACCGCGTCGCCGACCTTCCAGCGCTTCACAGCGCTGCCGACAGCAACGATTACACCCGCGATTTCAAGGCCCATGACCTGCGACGCATCGGCGGGAGCAGGATACGAGCCCGAGCGTTGCGAGATGTCCGGACGATTCACGCCGGCCGCGGCGACGCGAATGAGCACCTCATCGTCACCGACCACGGGTAACGGCCCGGTGTTGATCCGCATGCAGTCCGCCGGGCCACCCGCGCCGTGATCGACAAATTGCATGGTGGTAGGCAGTGTGAGACATAGGTTCATGATGATGGGGACAAGTGGGGTTGAAGATTTTTGTGGGAGCGGCGTTTGCCGCGGTGAGGTTAGTGGGGCACCCACGCGGGGAAAGCCGCGCCCACAAAAAAAAAAAAGTAGGCGGCAAACGGCGGTAATTC
>JBBRVM010000351.1:0-4618 GCA_038246865.1 Burkholderiales bacterium | reverse complement strand
CGCCCGCTGAATTCGGCGCGTTTCTTGACGTTCACTGGATGATCCTGACCGATACGCATATCGCGAAAGATCCCAAAATCGCGATCGCTGAATTGCGCTGCAACGCCGAATGGGCAGTCACGCAAAAAATGAACGAGCTGGTCGAACAGTTCGAGCAGTTTGAGGATCCGTATCTGCGCGAGCGAGCGCATGACGTTGTGCAGGTCGTCGAGCGTATCGTCAAAGCACTGATGGGCAAGCCAAGCGAGTTGCGACTGCTCAACCCCAGTCATTCCACAGCGCTGGTTGCGCACGATTTGTCCCCCGCCGATGCGATTCACTTCAAGGAGTCTGCATTCGCCGCATTTGTCACCGATGTCGGTGGCGCGACTTCGCACACTGCCATCGTTGCCCGTTCGCTCGGCATTCCGGCGGTGGTTGCACTGCACAACGCGCGCGGCCTGCTTCGCGAATCCGAACTGTTGATTGTTGACGGTGACAACGGCCTCGTCATCGTCAATCCTGATCAACATGTGCTCGCTGAGTATGAGCACAAGCAGAGCAGCCAATTGCTCGAACGGAAGAAGCTCAAGCGACTCGTCAGCACACGCGCGATCACGCTCGACGGCACTGCGATTGATCTCAATGCCAACATTGAGCTGCCGAGCGACATTCCCGCCTGCATTGAAAACGGCGCTGATGGCGTCGGCCTGTTCCGCTCAGAATTTTTGTTCATGCACCGCGACGATCTGCCGACGGAAGATGAGCAATTCGAATCCTACCGTGCGGTGGTTGAAGGGCTGCAGGGGCGGCCCGTCACCATCCGAACGTTTGATTTGGGGGCCGACAAGCGGATGCCGGGCCTGGGTGACCGCCGCAGCGACAACCCCGCGCTGGGCCTGCGCGCGATTCGCCTCTGTCTGGCTGAGCCACAGCTTTTCATGACGCAACTGCGCGCCATCCTGCGTGCTAGCGCGTATGGTCGACTGCGCATCCTGGTCCCGATGATCTCCAACGCGCACGAGATCACGCAAACGCTCGCGTTCATCGCTCGCGCCAAAGCCGAGCTGGTGACGTTGGGCATCCCGTTTGACAACGACGTGCCAGTCGGTGGCATGATCGAAATCCCCGCTGCGGTGCTGTCGCTAACGTACTTCGCCGAACGACTCGACTTTTTGTCGATTGGCACCAACGACCTGATTCAGTACACGCTGGCCATTGATCGCACCGATGACGCTGTGGCGCACATGTACGACCCGTTGCATCCGGCCGTGTTGAGGCTTATCGCTCAGGCCATCCGCATCGCGAGTAAAGCCAGAACACCGATTGCCGTGTGCGGCGAAATGGCAGGTGAGCTGCGCCTGACGCGCTTGTTGTTAGGCTTCGGATTGCGCAATTTTTCGATGCATCCGGCGCAGCTATTGACGATCAAACAGCGCGTGCTTACATCAAGCATTGCCGATTGTGAAGCGGTGGCGAATCGAATTCTGCGCACCGACGATCCCGACAAAATCGCAGCAGCGTTGTTGCGGCTGAACGCGCTGTAGGTACCGTAAAAGCTTGGTGTCTAAGATGACGTGCAGCACGTCTCACGACCGCTTACTTGCATAAAAACACCATTAACGTTCGCGGATGTAGGGCAAGGACGACGTTGCTGCTGCACCGTAAAACAAAATGAATTGAAGTCCGCCGATAGGCACGCTGATGCCCATGCGAAGAGAAACATCCGCCAGAGTTTGATGCTGTGGCAAAAGCGATCTCGCTGCGCTCGATCCTCAAATGTTTGCCCCAATCGCGGTTCTGGCATCCTTCATCTGCACACCTCACTACGTTTCTAGCGGCGCCGAAACTACCGCGAGACGACCCGCGCAATACCGGTGAATCAGCACTCGCGCAAGCGTACCCAAGCAATGGATTTCAATCCAGAAAACTGATACAGCGACTGAGCTGGTTTCAGGAAAAATCCGCTTATACCGGTGCATGGCTGCAAAGACCCTGAGTCACGCCGAGAATCATGTTGCGTCTGGCAGATGGGGCGAGGCGAGCAGAGATGGCTAGCCATCGCGAGGATTAGCAACGACATCCAACGAGATGCCACACGATTTGAATGTAGCAACGCGTCTGCGAGCAGTGGTCCGTTTCATCACAACGCTGTCACAGTTAAAACAATGGATTTTTTCGGCAAGCTAGCTGTGCAATCACAGCCAGGCCAGGGTCTGGCAAGACTTTCTCAACGACGCCTGACGAAGAAAACGCGTTTTACGTAAGCGCTTTGTAGCAGCGAATGTCCAGTCACCCGCATGCATCCAGAATTTTTTTGATTGCCCGACCATGATCCTCTGTCGCTCCTTTATCGTAAACGCCAAGACCAGCATCGCGAGCCGCGTCCTCGTCCCGATTGTGGGGGTGATCGCTATGGCGATTTTGCTGGCAACGCCCGCGCGCGCCGTGCCGGGCGGTCTGGACGCGAGCTTCGGCTCCGGCGGCACCTATCCGTTCACCACGGCACAGGGCTGGCTCGGGTTTCAAAGTGCGGTGCAATCCACCGGAAAGATCGTCACGGTTCATAGCTGCGGTGTGTATGCGACGGCGGACGTATGCGTGACGCGCATCGCGGCCAACGGCGCAGGCGGCATTGACACCACGTTTGCGGCGTCGGCAGCCGTGCCGGGCATTTTTGGCACAGGCGACGCTACAGTGCAGGAGTTTGCCAGCTCGCTGATCGTAGATAGCAGCGACCGCATACTGGTGGCGGCACGGTGCGGCTCGACTTCGCCCTGCGTGTTCCGCCTGACAGCGGACGGCGCACTCGACAGCACGTTCGGCGCCAGCGGTTACGCGAGATTTTCAGGCTTCTTAACGGCGAGAGCGCTGGCGCTGATGGGCGATGGTCGAATCGCGGTCGCGGCTGACTGCTTCGCCAGTCACTACATTTTTTGTGTGAACCGATTGACCGCCAACGGGTTGCAGGACCCGACATTCAATGGCGGCAACAAGCTCAATATCGACATGAGCCCCAGCAACAACCAGCCAGCCGCGATCACCACCTATCCCGATGGCCGCATGCTCGTCACCGGCTACTGTGACGACGGCGGCAATAGCAAGTTCTGCGTGGCTCGCTTAACGCTCGCAGGTGCGCTCGACACCACCTTCAACGGCAACGGCATCCGCACCTACAACCCAACCGGACAGACCGGCAACAACGCGCAGAGCATCCGCCTGATGCCGACCGGTCGTATTTTGCTGAGCGGGTCGTGCGGAAACTACGGTGACGCCAGCAGCGGACGGTTTTGCGTGGCGGCGCTGACCGACAGCGGGCAGGCGGAAGCCGCGTTTTCGGGCGCTAGTTATGTCTGGCTGAACGGTGCCGGGTTCACGCGAGTTAGCCCTGGCCTGATGCACGTCTCTGACGACGGCAAGATACTGCTGGCCGGGGCGTGTGGCACTCCAACGCAAATTACCTGCCTTGTGCGCCTGATGCCGGGCGGCTCGCTTGACGCGAGCTTTGGCGTCGGCGGATTGTCGAACGCGGTTACGAGTCTCACCGGCATTTCAATCTACGGCATCAATGCCGTACCGGGCAACAAATTACTCATCAGCGGATTGTGCAACGTGACCGGCAGCACTACCACCTGGCAGTCCTGCGTGTCCCGATACGACCTCGGTGTACCTGCGGGCCTGCACTGCTCCCTCGACATTGACGACGACGGTTTCATCAAGCCGCAGACTGACGGTTTGCTTTGGCTGCGGCTGATGCTTGGCTTTCGCGGAAGTACGCTGACGCAGAACGCGGTGTCGCCCGGAGCACAGCGCACCACCGCCGACGCCATCTTTGACCACGCATTCACGCACTGCGGTGTGCGCTAGACGGAGCCGGGCATGAAAAACACTGCAAATTCACAGCGGTCGCTGCGCATCATGTGCCAGCGTTTTTTAGTTGCTGCCTTTGTCGGCGGCATCGCGCTTCAGGCGCATGCAGCTGGTGGCGACTTCGACACCACGTTCAGTGCCAGTGGCAATCCAG
Organism: Burkholderiales bacterium; assembly: GCA_038246865.1. Lineage (GTDB taxonomy): Bacteria > Pseudomonadota > Gammaproteobacteria > Burkholderiales > Casimicrobiaceae > Casimicrobium. Next base: position 615 of record JBBRVM010000351.1, on the reverse strand, counting down.
CGGGCATTACGCGCTTCGTTGCGTCAGGTAGCGAAAGCCGGAGCAGCGCGATGCTGGTGACGGAGACCAACGCCGTTTTTGTCGCCGGGCTATGCATATCCGGTGCAAACTCAGACGTCTGCGTGAGCAAGCGCAATTTCGCTGGCGGCCCCGACACCAGCTTCGGCGGCAGCGGCACAATGACCATCAGCGGCATGGGCATTAGCACCGCCAGCGCAATGACACGTGATGTGCAGGGCAACCTGTGGGTCGGCGGCATCTGCGCTGGGGCCGGCTGTGTGTTTAAGGTGTCGTCCAGCGGGGGCTTCTTCATCAGCGTAGGCAGCAACGGTCTCATCACGGTTGCCAATATGCGGTGGGTGCAGGCCATGGCGATGACCGCCGACGGCAGGATTCTGGTCGGCGGCGTGTGCACACAGACGGGTGCCGGTCAGCCTTGTCTCGGTCGGTTGCTGCCCAACGGCACATTCGATCCGTCATTCAACGGTGGCAACGTGTGGGTGTGGCCGTCGCTGCGCGGCGGCGAGGTGCGCACGCTGATTCAACGCAGCAACGGGAAGGTATATCTCGGCGCAACCTGTGACACCGGCACCACCACGGCCGTCAATCGGATGT
>JBBRVM010000350.1:0-4642 GCA_038246865.1 Burkholderiales bacterium | reverse complement strand
CATCTGAACAAAATTATCGAACTCGGATTTGTGAGAAAACTCAAGCCTGCGAGCGCTGGACAAACGCCGTCGTATGAGGTGCAACGCATCATCAAAGCGTTTGTCGACGCGCAGTGGTTGGCGGATTTTGATGCGCGGTTGACCGCGTATCAGGCTTACGCGTTGCGCGACGGGAAGGCGGCTACAGATGAGTGACCAACAGCTCGACATGCTTGTTCCCGAGTTGCCGGACGCGGTCGATGAGTCGAAACCCGTTCGCGCAGGTTTCCGTTTGCAACGACTTGAAGTGTTCAACTGGGGCACCTTTCACGGTCGTCCGTGGGTGCTCAATCTCGATGGTGAAAACACGCTACTGACAGGCGATATCGGCTCCGGGAAATCGACACTGGTGGACGCCGTCACCACTTTGTTAGTGCCGTCGCAGCGGGTAGCGTACAACAAGGCGGCGGGCGCAGAATCGCGCGAGCGAACGTTGCGCTCTTATGTGCTTGGTCATTTCAAATCGGAGCGCAGCGAAACCACGGGTAGCGCTAAATCGATGGCGCTTCGAGAGGTGACGAGTCATTCTGCGATTCTTGGCGTTTTCTACAACGAGGCGCTCGGCGAAACGGTCACGCTGGCGCAGGTGTTCCATTTCAAAGATGTGCAAGCGCAACCCTTGAGACTCTACGTCGTGGCGCTTGGCAGCATGACGATCCTTGATGATTTCGCCAACTTTGGCAGCGACATCAAACTGCTGCGCAAACGGCTCAAGGAGATTCCCGAAGTTGAAATGTTCGACACGTTTCCGGAGTACGGCAAATGCTTTCGTGATCGCTTCGGGATAGAGGGTGAACAGCCGCTCGATTTGTTTCACCAAACGGTGTCGATGAAATCGGTGGGAAGCCTGACAGAGTTCGTGCGCACGCACATGCTGGAGCCGTTTGATGTCGGCAAACGTATCGGTGAACTCAATGCGCACTTTGACAATTTGACCCTCGCGCACGAGGCTGTGCTCAAGGCAAAACGTCAGATCGAAGCGCTGCAACCGCTGATTGCGAACTGTGATCGGCATGCCGAACTGGTGTTGCTAATCGATGAGCTGCGCGCCAGCCGCGATGCACTCAAGGCGTATTTCAGCACTCACAAATGCGCACTGCTTAAGGTGCGCATTGCTGCGCTTGACATCGATATTGGGAAGCGCAGCAACGAGATTGATCGGCTGGATACTGAGCGCTTAAGCGGGCGCGAAAGCGAGCAGTCGCTGCGTCGCTCGATTGCCGAAAATGGCGGTGATCGTATCGCGCTCATCGATGCCGACATTCGGCGTAAAGAGCAGGAGAAGGCGCAGCGCACTGACAAGTCCGAGCGCTATGGCAGCTACGCGAGTGCTCTGGGCTGGACGGCGGCTAATGATGCCGCGCAATTCGATGCGCATCAACAGGAGCTAGCTACCGCTCTTGATGCGACGAAAACCAGCGAAGCCACGCTACAAAATCAGCACACGGAACTGAGCGTTGAGCTTTCAAAAACGCGCGAGAGTCATCGGCTGCTACGCGATGAAGTCAAGAGTCTGAAACAGCGACGCAGCAATATCGAGCGCTCGCAGATCGAGCTGCGACGTACATTGTGCACGGCATTGAAACTGGACGAATCCGATTTACCGTTCGCGGGCGAGCTGATCGCGGTGCGCGATGATGAGCGAGACTGGGCGGGCGCAGCGGAGCGACTGCTGCGAAATTTTGGCTTGTCATTGCTGGTGCCAGACGCTGCCTACGCGAAGGTCGCTGAGTGGGTGGATCGCACTCATTTGCAAGGCCGATTGGTATATTTTCGCGTTCGTAGTGGCGGGCGTGTCACCGCGCCGAGCCTGCATACGGACGCGCTGGGTCGCAAGCTGCAAGTCAAACCCGACAGCGAATATTACGATTGGATGCAGGGGGAAATCGCGCGGCGTTGTGACGTGATTTGTTGCAAAGATCAAGCGCAGTTTCGTCGCGAATTGAAGGCCATTACGCAAGCGGGACAAATCAAAGGCGGTCACGAGCGTCACGAAAAGGACGACCGTCACGCCATTGATGACAAGAGCCGTTTTGTGCTTGGCTGGAGCAATGAAGACAAGGTGCAGGCGCTTGAGGCGCGGATGCGCTTTGAAGAGATCAGCATCGTCAAAACCGGGTCGCAAATCGCCGTTCTGGAGCGACAAATTCGCGAGTGCCGCACCCGAATCGAAACGCTCAACAAGCTTGGCGAATATCGCCACTTTGACGACATTGACTGGCGTGAAAGCGTGCGGGCCATCGACCTGCTGCAAGAGGAAAAGGCACTACTTTCAGCCAGCTCAAACGTGCTCAAAGTGTTGAACGTTCAGTTGGCTGCGCTGCAGGTGAAACTCGGTGAAACCGAGCTTGTGTGGCAAGGCAAGCGCGATGAGCGCGCCAAATCGAATCAGCGGCGGAACGATGCGGCTGAGCTTTTGGACGCTACAAAAACGTCGTTGCAAGATGTGGCAATCGACGACGCGCAAGCCGCCAGGATTGACGCCTACCGAGCAGAGGCAATCGTTGATACGAAACTCACCATTGAAAACTGCGACGCCCGCGAGCAGGACGTGCGCAAGTGGTTGCAAGAAAAACTAGACAGCGATTCACGCCGACAAACCACCGTTCGTGACAACATCGTGAAAGCGATGAGCAACTACAAAACGGCGTATCCGCTGGAGACTTCCGAGTTCGATGCCAGCGTTGAGGCCGCGCATGAGTATCGCACGCAGCTTACGCAATTGAACGCCGACGGTTTGCCGCGCTTCGAGGCGCGATTCAAGGAATTGTTGAACGAAAATACGATTCGTGAAGTGGCAAATTTTCAGTCGCAACTGTCTCGCGAGCGCGAGCTCATCAAGGATCGCATTAGTCGCATTAACGACTCGCTTTCGCACATCGACTACAACCCCAATCGCTTCATCGCACTCGAAGCAATGCAGTCGACCGATCCGGATATTCGCGATTTCCTGGTCGAGCTACGCGCGTGCACTGAGGGCACGTTAACCGGCTCCGACGACGCACAATATTCCGAAGCAAAATTTCTTCAAGTCAAACGGATCATCGAGCGTTTTCGCGGACGCGAAGGACAGACTGAGCTGGATCGCCGCTGGACGGCAAAAGTCACCGATGTGCGCAACTGGTATAGCTTCGCGGCGAGCGAGCGTTGGCGCGAAGATGGCAAGGAGCACGAGCATTACGCCGACTCGGGCGGTAAATCCGGTGGCCAAAAAGAGAAGCTCGCCTACACCGTTTTGGCAGCAAGCCTCGCGTATCAATTTGGCCTCGATGGGGACGCAACACGCACCCGATCTTTCCGCTTTGTGGTGATTGATGAAGCGTTTGGTCGCGGCTCGGACGAGAGTGCGCAGTATGGTTTGCGGCTGTTCGGCGAATTGCAGTTACAGCTCTTGGTGGTGACGCCGCTGCAAAAAATTCACGTCATTGAGCCCTTCGTCAAGAGCGTCGGATTTGTGCATAACGAAGAAGGCAAATTCTCGCGCCTTAGGAATCTGACGATTGCCGAATATCACGAAGAAAAGGCGAAGGCCGTGGTGGTGCGGTGAGTTGGACGACGCCCGATCAGCTGCGCGCTCAGGTGAATCGTCTATGGGATCAAGGGCAGCTGCTTACTTCGGTCGTCGCGAGCGAAGCGCTCTTTCCCAAACGCCTGCTGCTCAAGCGGCCTACGTCGTCAGAAATTGGTGAACGCTTCGACGAAGTGCGCCGCTGGATTGTCGAGCTGCGGCGGCTTGAAAACCTTCGCATAGAGTTTCGTGAGTTTCGGCATCCGGTATTGGGGAACAACGCAATGCCAGCGGAAATCTGGGTGGACAGTGTTGCCGATGCGCTCGCCATCATCGGTAAAGAGCGTGACTTTGCCCGCTTCCAAACGCTGCTTGACCTTACGCGTTTGCGCGCACCTGCTTTGATGCCTTGGATATCTGCTCATCCGCTACAGACCCTCGCACTGGCGGACGTTTGGAGTCGACTGCTGGATATTGTGCAATGGATTCAGGCGCATCCGCGAGCTGACATTTACCTGAGGCAAATTGACATTCCGGGCGTGCACAGTAAATTGATCGAGACCCACCGCAGCGTGTTGATTGCGCTGCTTGACTATGTGTTGCCAACGGAGGCGATTGTCAGCGAAGCGTCTAGCGTGAATCAATTCGCTCGCCGCTACGGCTTTCGCGACAAACCATCACGTATTCGCTTTCGTATGCTCGATCCTGCACACGCTCTTTTGCCTGAGTTAAAAAGCGCCGACGTGACGCTCGATGCAGATAGTTTTGCCCGTTTGCGACCGACGGTCGCACGCGTTTTCATCACCGAGAATGAAATCAATTTTTTGGCGCTGCCATTCGTCAATGATGCCGTCGCGATTTTTGGCGCAGGCTACGGATTTGATGCGCTGGCGCAGGCAAGCTGGTTGTCGGACTGCCGAATTCACTACTGGGGTGACATTGACACACACGGCTTCGCGATTCTTCACCAGCTGCGCAGCAGATTCGATCATGTTGAGTCATTCCTGATGGATCGCTCAACGTTGATGGAGCATGAATCGCTCTGGGGCGCGGAGCCTGGTCAGGTTGCGCACGACCTATCGAGGCTGACGGAGT
>JBBRVM010000349.1:0-4650 GCA_038246865.1 Burkholderiales bacterium | reverse complement strand
AGCGGCTTTAGCCGCGAATAGTTTAGGTCTTTCGCGGCTAAAGCCGCTCCCACAAATGCTCAGGCAGGTCGCTTCACAGCCTGCAATCGCCGCAAAATCTGCGCCGCTGCATCGAGCTGCATATCGCGAATCAGCTGCGTTTCTTCAGCTTCTTTTGCAAGCGCTTGAGACTCAGCGAACGAGAAGTCGCGGCGGATGGTAATTTCTCCCGGTTCGCCCCAGGCACGTCCTTTCGCGTCGACAAATTCGTAACGAACGCGATACTCAAGCTCGAACTCGCGCGCACGACCACCGCCCGAAAGGGACAACACGCGCTTGTCAAAAAACACCTGCAAAAAGCGAATCGCAAAGTCTGCGTCTTCGATTTTCTCCTTGATTGCAATGCCGTTCGTCGTCAGACTCAAAATGACGTCGGGCACAATGGGTGCAGCGGTTCCCGCGACGTTGATCGTCGTGACGCCGAAGTAGGTGGGTCGCTGCACGTACACGCTGGTGAAGGGATACGTGGCTGCCCCTTTAAGCTGGAAGCCACAGGCGGAAAGCAGCGTCGCGGCTAGCAATACGATTGTCATGCTGAGCACGAGCGAAGCATCACGTCGCATGCGACGATGATTTGACGGAGCGGAGTTCATCGCACAACCACCTGATCCTTCGCCCTGCTCGGGATGACCGCGTTTAAACGACCACATTGACGAGCCTTCCCGGTACGACGATGATCTTCTTTGGTAACCGGCCTTCGCCAAATTTCGCGACTTCCGGCGCAGCTCCAGCAGCCGCTTCGATAGTGGCTTTGTCCGCGCCTGACGCAACTGTCACCGAACCACGCGTCTTGCCATTAATCTGCAGCACGAGTTCGACGGTGTCGCTGATGAGCGCGTTCTCGTCTACATCAGCCCATGCGACATTGAGTAATTCGCCATCGCGCGCGGCGTAACCGAGCTCCCGCCACAGCGTCTCGGTGATGTGAGGGCAGGATGGATACAGCACGCGCAAAAGAATCGAGAAGCATTCCGCGAGCGCGGGTGGGGTGATCGCATTCGCGTCAGCGCCTTCCAGCGCGTTCAACACCTTCATGCAACCTGAAACAACGGTGTTGTACTGAATGCGCTCGAAGTCGAAATTGATTTGCTTGAGCGTCGTGTGAATTTCACGACGGAGCTTTTTTGCGGCGTCGTTGAATTTTGATTCGTCACGCGGCCCTTTGATCCCGGCGCGCAACACAGCTTCGTGCTTGTTCGCGTAATTCCAAACGCGGCGCAAGAACTTCCACGAGCCTTCCACCGCCGCGTCATTCCACTCAAGCGATGCTTCCGGCGGCGCGGTAAACATCATGTACAGGCGCGACGTGTCGGCACCGTACTTTTCGATCATGTCCTGTGGATCGACGCCGTTCCTCTCCGACTTGCCCATCTTGCCGACGCCACCATAGTGCAACTCGGTGCCGTCGGGCAATCGGCCACCGCTGATATGACCCTGTGCATTGAGCATCGGCGCGACCTGATCGGGCGGGAAATAGTCCTTGCCGCCTTTGTCGTTTCGCGAGTAGTAGATGTGGTTCAACACCATGCCTTGACAGAGCAAATTCTTGAACGGCTCGTTGAATTTCACGAGCCCGATGTCGCGCATTGCTTTGGTCCAGAACCGCGCATAAAGCAGATGCAAAATCGCATGCTCGATACCGCCGATGTACTGATCCATCGGCATCCAGTAGTCGTTCCGCGCGTCGACCATCGCGTCATTGTTGCCGGGCGAGGTGTAGCGCATGAAATACCACGACGAATCGACGAAAGTATCCATCGTGTCGGTTTCGCGGCGCGCGGCTTTACCGCAGACGGGACAAGTCGCGCCCTTGTGGAATGCTTCGTGTTTGACCAGCGGATTGCCGGAGCCGTCGGGGATGCAGTCTTCAGGTAACACCACGGGCAACTGATCGTAAGGCACCGGCTGTGCGCCATGCTCGTCGCAATGAACGATTGGGATCGGCGTGCCCCAGTAACGTTGGCGCGAAATGCCCCAGTCGCGCAAGCGCCAGGTGGTTTTCTTTTCGCCGAGTTTTTTTGCGCCCAGCAACTGCGCAACCTTGCTGACTGCATCTTTGTAGCTCAAGCCATCAAGTTCGCAGTTGGAGTTGATGCAGACTGCTTGCAGTTTGTCGCCGTACCAGTCTTGCCATTCAATGTCGCCAAAGCTGATGTGGTCACCGTTGGCATTAACGAAATTGAAGTTTGTGCGGAAACGCTTTTCCTGATCGAGCTTTTCTAAACCGTCAATCGCTGTTTGTGTCGGGCGGGTCGGCGTAAAGCCTGCTTTGACGATCACCTGTTTGATCTCAAGTCCGTACTTCTTGGCAAACGCAAAATCCCGCTCATCATGCGCAGGCACGCCCATCACTGCACCGTCGCCGTAGCTGATGAGCACGTAATTCCCGACCCACACCGGGAGACTTTCGCCAGTCAATGGATGCGTGACGAATAACCCAGTCGCCAAACCTTCTTTTTCCTTGACCGCTAACTCTGCCTCAGTCGTACCGCCGACCTTGAGTGCTTCAATCTTCGGCGCAAGCTCAGGATTCAACTCGCCCGCGCGCACCGCCAGCGGATGCTCCGGCGCAACCGCCACGAACGTGACACCCATGATGGTGTCGGCACGCGTGGTGAACACGTACATCTTGCCGTCCTGAATCGGCTTGCCCGCGGCGTCGGTAATGTCGTGCGGGAACGCGAAGCGCACGCCTTCCGATTTACCAATCCAATTCTCCTGCATCGCTCGCACACGATCCGGCCAGCCTTTCAAAAAGTCGGGACTGTCAGGGTTCGCGACCGGGTCGAGCAACTCTTGCGCGTAATCGGTGATCTTCAGGTAATAGCCGGGAATCTCTCGCTTCTCGACCAAAGCGCCGGTGCGCCAGCCGCGACCATCAATCACCTGCTCATTGGCGAGCACCGTTTGATCGACCGGATCCCAGTTCACGATCTGGGTTCTGCGATATGCGATGCCCTTTTCGAGCATCTTCAGGAACAACCACTGGTTCCACTTGTAATAGCCGGGCGAGCAGACGGCCACCTCGCGCGACCAGTCGATGGCGAGCCCCATCGATTGCATCTGCTGCTTCATGTCGGCGATGTTCTCGTAAGTCCACTTCGCAGCTGGAACATTGTTTTTCATCGCAGCGTTTTCGGCGGGCAGACCGAACGCGTCCCAGCCCATCGGCTGCAACACGTTGTAGCCGCGCATGCGCAGCTGCCGGTACATCATGTCGTTGATCGTGTAGTTCCTCACATGGCCCATGTGCAGCTTGCCGGACGGATACGGCAGCATCGAGCAGGCGTAATACTTGCCCTTCGGAAAACGCGGATCGTTCTCGATGACGGTGTAGGCGTTGGTGGCAGCCCAATGCGACTGCGCGGCGGCCTCCACACGCTTGTGGTCGTAGACCGGTGCGGCCTTGTGGTTGTACGTAGTTTCCATCTTGGCTTTGGGACTTTGCGTGCGCATGTTCCGCGCAGGGCGGAAGCGCTCTAAAATTGGCTCTAAACCCTTGAATTGTAAGGTTCGTTGGCGCGCCATGGGTGGAACCAAATTTGCTGGTTCGGCTCTCACTGTTGCCCCTCACTCATTGTCGTTCCCGCCCCGGCGGGACGCCATCACCGATTAGCCCTTCATGCCAGATTCCCCGTTTATCTCTCGACGACGCCGATGCTCGGCCTGTTTTCCTGCGCTCGCGGCAATGACGGCAGTTTTGTGCTCGGCGTTGCTCGGGGCGGCACCGATCAAAACCGACCATGCCGAGGTCGAACTCATCGCCGAGAAAACGGCACTGATGGCGGGCGAGAAGAACACGGTCGGCCTGTCGATCAAACACGCGCCGCATTGGCACACCTACTGGAAGAACCCCGGGGACTCCGGCTACCCGACCAAGATCACGTGGGACCTGCCCGCTGGCTACGGCATCGGCGATATCGAATGGCCGACACCGAAACGCCTTGCGACTGGGCCGATTGTGAATTTCGGGTACGAAGGCGAGGTGCTTTTGCCGGTGACGGTCAGCGTCCCCACCACCGCCAAAGTCGGCGACAGTGTGACGCTCAAAGGCAAGGCGGAGTGGTTGGTGTGCAAGGATGTTTGCATCCCGGAAGAGGGCAATGTCGCTCTGACGCTGCCGGTGGGCAAAGACGCCAAGCCCAGCGACGCAGCACCGCGGTTCGCTGCTGCCCGCACTGCGACCCCCGGTGACGCATCGGCGTGGAAAGCCACGCTGCACGCGGCGGTGAGCCCTGCGCGCGAGGTATGGCTTGAGCTTGTTGCGCCCGCCAACGCGGCCAAACTCAGCGCGCTAGACGTGTTCCCGATACCTGAGCAAGTCAGCGACCCGTCGGTACAGCAGGTTTATCGCACGGACGACGGATACGCGATCAAGCTGAAACTCGCTGACGGTGTGAAATTGCAGGATCGAATGCCCATTGTGCTCGCCGCAACAAGCGCGCTGGCAGCCAAAGGCGAGTTCTCGGGAACGACCCTGGCAACGGTTGCAAGCAGCACGTTTGCGTTGCCTTCGTCTGCTGTGGCATTGACGAGTAGTGCCACAAATATCGGCGGCACAATGGCTGCTTCCAGCGATGTGACGCTGTGGTCAGCGCTGCTGCTCGCCTT
>JBBRVM010000348.1:0-4676 GCA_038246865.1 Burkholderiales bacterium | reverse complement strand
AGATGGTGATGCCGGGCGACAACGTGAAGATGACGGTGACTCTGATCGCACCTGTTGCGATGGAAGAGAAGCTGCGCTTCGCAATTCGTGAGGGCGGTCGCACCGTCGGTGCTGGCGTCGTCTCGAAAATTTTGAAGTAATCGAGACTTAACGTGCAAAACCAAAAGATCCGCATCCGCCTCAAGGCGTTCGATTACAAGCTGATCGATCAGTCCGCCTCGGAAATCGTCGAAACCGCGAAGCGCTCAGGCGCAATCGTTCGCGGCCCGATCCCGTTGCCAACACGCATCGAACGTTTTGATGTGCTGCGTTCGCCGCACGTCAACAAGACCTCGCGCGACCAATTTGAAATTCGTACCCATCTTCGTTTGATGGATATTGTCGACCCCAATGACAAGACTGTTGATCAACTCATGAAACTGGATCTACCAGCGGGTGTCGACGTCGTAATCAAGGTTCAGTAACCACTGAGCCAAAACTCAAAAGCGATGCCGGTCAATTGAAACCGGCACCGTGCCAAGCAACTGTTGCAAGGCACGGCAAGAAAGAAGAGGTGAACTATGAGTCTAGGACTCATCGGACGTAAAGTCGGTATGACACGCGTCTTTAATGATGATGGTTCGGCAACCGCCGTGACTGTTATCGATGTCAGTAACAACCGTGTATCGCAGGTTAAAACTCCCGCGAATGACGGATATGCCGGTGTTCAGTTAACTTTTGGTGATCGTCGTGCCTCGCGCGTGACAAAGCCATTGGCTGGTCACTTTGCTAAAGCTGGTGTTTTGTCGGGTGCCATCACCCGCGAATTCCGTGCTGAAGCGGGCGAGCTTAAAGCTGGCGCAGTGGTAGGCGTGGACACGTTTACCGTTGGCCAAAAAGTGGACGTAACCGGCACGACCAAAGGTCGCGGCTTTACCGGCGTGATTCGCCGCCACCACTTCAGCTCAAACCGTGAGACTCACGGTAACTCGGTCTCCACACGTGCTCCAGGCTCAATCGGTATGGCTCAAGATCCGGGTCGTGTATTCCCCGGTAAACGCATGGCAGGTCAGCACGGCAACGCGCAGCGCACCTCGCAGGCGCTTAAAGTTGTCCGTATCGATACCGTCCGTGGCCTGTTGTTGATCCAGGGCGCTGTTCCTGGCTCAGCGGGTTGCCACGTCATCGTCACGCCGACGGTGAGGAGATAAATTATGGAATTGCAAGTCATTGACGCTAAGGGCCAATCAGCCACTACGATGTCTGCGTCGGACGAAGTGTTCGGTCGCGAGTACAACGAAGCCCTGATTCACCAGGTCGTCGTCGCTTATCAGGCCAATGGCCGTGGCGGTAACCGCGCGCAAAAAACGCGTGCCGAAGTTCGCCACTCCACCAAGAAGCCGTGGAAACAAAAAGGTACGGGTAATGCCCGTGCCGGTATGACCTCCAGCCCGATCTGGCGTGGCGGTGGACGTCCGTTTGCAAGCCGTCCGGATGAAAATTTCACGCACAAAGTCAACCGCAAGATGTATCGCGCCGGCATGGCCGCGATTCTTTCGCAGTTGGTTCGTGACGGTCGTCTGCACGTAGTTGAGTCTTTCGCGATTGATGCGCCAAAGACCAAACTGGTTGCTGGCGCACTCAAGGACATGAACGTCAGTGACGTTCTGATAGTCATGGACAGCGTAGACAACAATGTCTTTCTTGCCGCACGAAATCTGCCGAACTTGGCCGTTATCGCAGCACACAGCGTTGACCCCGTGAGCTTGCTCGCTTTCAATCGCGTTCTGCTGACCCGCGCAGCGATCGCCAAGATCGAGGAGTCATACAAATGAATCAAAACCGTTTGATGACCGTTCTTCGCGCTCCGATCATTTCGGAGAAGAGCACGTTTGTTGCCGAGAAGAACGAGCAAGTCGTCTTCGAAGTGCTGCAAGATGCGACGAAGCCTGAAGTCAAGGCCGCTGTCGAATTGCTCTTTAAAGTCAAAGTGGAAAGCGTGCAAATGCTGAACCGCAAGGGCAAAGAAAAGCGTCATGGCCGCTCAATCGGTCGTCGCAGCGACAGCCGTCGCGCGTACGTATCGCTCATGCCCGGTCAAGAGATTAACTTTGGCGGGGAGGCTTAGTCATGGCACTCATTAAAGTAAAACCAACATCACCGGGCCGTCGCTCGATGATCAAGGTTGTTAACTCCGAATTGCATAAAGGCGATCCGTACGCCCCGCTGCTAGTCGCGCAAAAGCGCGGCTCGGGTCGTAACAACAATGGTCATATCACGACGCGTCACAAAGGTGGCGGCCACAAACACCACTATCGTATCGTCGACTTCCGTCGCGACAAAGATGGTGTGCCGGGCAAAGTGGAGCGTCTTGAGTACGATCCAAACCGCAGCGCGTTTATCGCTCTGATTTGCTACGCTGACGGCGAACGTCGCTACGTACTGGCCCCGAAAGGCCTGTCCGCCGGTGACAGCATCCAGAGCGGCGCGGAAGCTGCGATCAAGGTGGGCAATGCCCTTCCGATTCGCAACATTCCCGTCGGTACGACGATTCACGCTGTCGAAATGCAGCCTGGCAAAGGCGCGCAGATCGCACGCTCCGCTGGCGCATCGGTTCAGCTGATGGCTCGCGAAGGCGTTTACGCGCAGCTTCGCTTGCGTTCAGGCGAGGTTCGCAAGATCCATGTAGATTGTCGCGCGACAATCGGCGAAGTCGGTAACGCTGAGCACTCGCTCCGCGTCATCGGCAAAGCAGGCGCAAATCGTTGGCGCGGTATCCGCCCCACCGTTCGCGCAATTTGTATGAACCCGGTAGATCACCCAATGGGTGGACGCACGAACGGTGGTATGCACCCCGTTTCGCCGTGGGGCCAGAAGGCCAAAGGGTTCAAGACGCGCAGCACCAAGCGCTCAAGCAGCATGATCGTGCGTACACGTCACGCTGCCAAGAAGGGTTAATTCACTATGGCACGTTCCGTTAAGAAGGGCCCGTTCGTCGACGGGCATCTGGCGAAAAAGGTCGAAGTGGCCCTCGCAAAAAATGACAAGAAGCCGATCAAAACCTGGTCACGTCGCTCCACCGTCACGCCTGATTTCGTAGGCTTGACAATTGCTGTGCATAACGGCAAGGCGCACATGCCGGTTTATGTGTCTGACCAGATGGTTGGTCACAAGCTGGGTGAATTCGCGTTGACGCGCGTTTTCAAAGGCCATCCGGCCGACAAAAAAGTCTCGAAGAAATAAGGGGCTCTCATGCAAACAATCGCAATCATGAAAGCTGCGCCAGTTTCGGATCAGAAAGCACGCCTGGTCGCTGACCAAGTACGCGGACTGCCCGTCGCCAAAGCGCTGAACCTTTTAACTTTCAGTCCAAAAAAATCGGCAGTACTGATCAAGAAAGTGCTGGAGTCGGCTATCGCCAACGCCGAGCACAACGACGGCGCAGACATCGACGAATTGAAGGTCACTTCGATCTACGTTGATAAAGCCATCGTTATGCGCCGCTTTGCCGCTCGTGCAAAGGGCCGTGGCGCTCGCATTCTCAAACAAACCTGTCACATTCATGTGACCGTCGGGAACTAGAGGTTCTTATGGGCCAAAAAATCAATCCAACCGGATTCCGTTTGTCGGTTTCCCGTGCCTGGACCTCGAAGTGGTACGCCAACAGCAAGAACTTTGCTGGCAAAGTGAACGAGGACTACAAAGTCCGCACGTTCCTGATGCAAAAGTTGAAGAACGCGAACGTCAGCAAGATCATCATCGAGCGTCCTGCCAAGAACGCCCGCATCACCATTTACAGCGCCCGTCCAGGCGTTGTGATCGGTAAAAAGGGTGAAGATATCGAAGCATTGCGCTCGCAGCTTCGGAAAATGATGAACTGCGAAATCGCGCTCAACATCGAAGAAGTGCGCAAACCTGAAACCGATGCCAAGCTGGTTGCCGATTCCATCGCGCAACAACTCGAAAAGCGCATCATGTTCCGTCGCGCCATGAAACGCGCGATGCAAAACGCCATGCGTCTGGGTGCTCAAGGCATCAAGATCATGAGCGCAGGTCGTCTGAACGGTGCGGAAATCGCACGTACCGAGTGGTATCGCGAAGGCCGTGTGCCGTTGCATACGCTCCGTGCTGATATTGACTACGGTACGTCCGAAGCCAAAACCAGCTACGGCATCATCGGTATCAAAGTTTGGGTATTCAAAGGCGAAAATCTGGGAATGGCCGCAGCGGATAACGCAGCGGGCGCACCAGCCGAAGAGCCAAGAGAGCAGCGTCGTCCCCGTCGCCCCGCAGGAGTGAGAAATGCTACAGCCGGCTAGAAGAAAATACCGCAAAGAGCAAAAAGGCCGCAACAAGGGCCTCGCAACTCGCGGCAACAAAGTAAGCTTCGGAGAGTTCGGCCTCAAGGCAACGAGCCGTGGTCGTTTGACAGCACGTCAGATCGAAGCGGCACGTCGCGCGATCAGTCGTCACATCAAACGCGGTGGACGTATCTGGATCCGGATTTTTCCGGACAAACCGATCTCCAAAAAGCCAGCCGAAGTCCGCATGGGCAACGGTAAAGGTAATCCTGAGTACTACGTCGCTGAGATCCAGCCTGGCAAAGTGCTCTACGAAATGGACGGCGTTGAAGAGACGTTGGCGCGCGAAGCATTCCTGCTCGCCGCAGCCAAGCTCCCGATCTCAACTACGTTCGT
>JBBRVM010000347.1:0-4676 GCA_038246865.1 Burkholderiales bacterium | reverse complement strand
TATCGCCACGCCTGCTTTGACAAACACCGGAATGCGCTCAAGATCGTAGTTCAGAGTGATCACCTCACCGCCGTCCACGTGCAGGCCACTCCAGAGTTCGTGCCAGCCACCTTCGTGCTCTGGCAAATAGCCTTCGACATCGCCTTCGCGGTTGAGCACAGGCATCACGATAAGGTGCGGCCCGCAATAAAACTGCTGTTCAAAACCTCGCGCCACGCGATCATCCGGATGCATTATCGCCATTGAACGCATCACTGGCAGGCCCGTCTTCACTGCAAGATCACAGGCCCCACGCAGATACGGCAGCAGCCTGTAGCGAATCTCGAAAAAGTCGCGCGCGATGCGCTCGACGTCCTTGCCGAAGCACCACGGCTCGCGCGCACCGATACCGTGAATGCGGATGTGCGAGGCGAAGACGGCCGCTTGCACCCAACGCAAGTACAGAGCGCTCTCGGGTTGGGTTGCACCATAAAAACCACCCGCATCGGTCGCGTGAAATGGCGAACCCGAGTGCCCGTGATTGAGTCCGGCGCGAACACTCGCAGCAAGGCCCTCCCAGTCGCTCTGCGGGTCCCCTCCCCATTGCAGCGGATGACGCTGCGTGCCGATCCAGCCGGAGCGCGCCCAGACGCACGCTTCGTCGCCGTAAGCATTGCGGGAGGCCTCATAAACGCAGCGGTTGTAGAGTTGCGCGTTAACGTTGTGAACGCGCTCACCGGTATCGCCGTTGTGGGCGAGCGCATCGGCGGGCACCTGTTCGCCAAAGTCGGATTTGATGGTGTCCACACCAAGCGCCCACAATTTTTTGTGCCCGTCACGCCACCACGCATAGGCAGCAGGATTGGTGAAATCAACGAGCCCGGAGGGCGGCAACGGTGTCAGCGTCGGCCCGAACGGCGTCGTCTTCTTTCCAGTGTCCCATTCGTAGATCAACTCACTACCATCCATTTTTTTCAGAAAATAGCCGCTCTGCTCGTACGTCCGATAGTCTGGATGATGGATGGAGACCAGCGGATACTCCCAGCAGCAGATCTTGTAGTCGAGCGCTTTCAGCTCGCTCGTGACGCGGACCGGATCGGGGTAGCGCGACGGATCGAAGTTGAAGTGAAAGCGCGTCGGTGTGTCTTGCCAGGCGCGACCGTCGAACGTGATGACATCCACCGGGAATTGCCGATCACGGAATTCGCGCGCTGTCTTTAACGTGTCCGCTTCGTCACGGTAGTACGCACGGCTGATCCAGACGCCCAGCGACCACAGCGGTACATTTTCCGGCTTGCCAGTGATCTGGTGATACAGCGAAACAATTCGCGCAGGCGTATCGGCGACAAAGATAAACAGATCAAGCTGCGGTTCCTCGGCAACGATTACGTAGCTGCGATTGCTCCACTGCGCGTAGCCCACGCCGTGCGCCACATCTACTGTCGTGTGCGTGAGGATTCCCCAGCAGCCATTCGGTGTAATCGCCCACGCAAACGGCGTATTCTTGTAGCTTAGATCGGTGTTGACACCGAGCGCATCTTCAACGCGCGAATTGACGAGTTGGCCGCGTTTGTTGAGCGCGCCGCCTTTCTCACCAAGGCCATAAACAGGCGTATCGGACGAAAGAGCAAACGAGGCAATCGCCTGCTTTTCGGTCACCGCGAAAGACGCGATGCGCGTCGCTTCCAGAGGCTTTGCCATACCGCGAAACTGCTCGTCAGTGATGCTGGTTAGTAGTGTTTTGCCTTTATATCGCAGGGTTAGATTGACGGCATGTGTCGAGTCGCTTGAGAGCGTCAACGACGCACCACTCGCCGAGATCGTCAGCGAAGAATTACCCTGTTTCACCGTCGCTGCATCGTCGTTTTTTACCGACACCAGTCCGTAGTCCGGCTTGGCGATCGGGTTCATACGCAAGCGAAAAATGCCCTTGCCGCAACTCGTAAGTGAGAAGGTAACTTGCAACCCATCAAGCGAAATAGCCGCAGCCTCGTGCGGCGACGCGGCACTTGGCTTAATCGAAATCAGGCGATCAAATTGTTTGAAATCCATGGTGCGGTGCGAGTTAGGCTAGTAGGCAGACGAAGGTGCGGTCTGTGTTGGCGGATCGCTCATCGGCGTATCCGAAGATAGCTGGCGAATTTGCGCAATGCCCGTTCTGGCGGCGTTCATCAGGAGACCGATATCGCTGCCGTGCGAAACAAAGTTAAAGCCCACCGAATAGGCCCACGCAACCATCTCAGGGGTCGGTAAAACAGTGCCGAGTGGAACCCCGGCGCGACGACAAAAGCCACCGACCTCAGCCATCATTTCCTTGACTTGCGGATGTGTTACATCGCCCCCGTGACCCAGTGCAATCGAGAGATCGCCTGGCCCGACGAACAGCCCATCGATTCCCGGCACACCGGCGATTTGCATTGCGTTGGCCATCGCCTGCGGCGTCTCAAGTTGCGCGATGACACACACTTCCTGATTGATACGCTCGAAGTAATCCGGGATCGTGTTGTAGCGACTGCCCCGGTGCATCCGCGCAAACCCGCGATCGCCAAACGGGGGGTAGCGGCAGGCTCGCGCCAGCGTGACGGCTTGATCGACTGTGCCGACCATCGGGAAATAGAGCGATAGCGCCCCCAGATCCAGCGCAAATTTGACCTGAGTTTTGTCATGCGAGGGCATACGCACAACGGCTGCGGTTTCGCTTTCTGCTGTTGCTTGTAGCAGCGAGTGCAAGTCATGCGTGCTCGCGGTCGAGTGTTCGAGGTCGATGACCATAAAGTCATAACCCGCATTGGCGATTACCTCTGCCAGCACCGGCGAAGCCGACATGAACCAGGCACCAACCAGTCGCTCGCGTTTGAGTAACGCGTGCTTGAAAGTGTTGTGAAGCGACATGTCTGCGATCAAAAAATGGTGGGCTCGGGCAGCGGCTCATTGCCTTGAAGGAAATCGAAATCTGCGCCATCATCGGCCTGAGTCACGTGCTGCTGATACAGCGCGGCGTAGCTACGGTTGTAGCGTAGGGTGGCCGGTTTGGCGAGTGTCCATTCGGCGTGGCGGCGATCCAGCTCCGCAACCGACACTTGTAGTGTGATGCTGCGCTCCGTAACGTCGAGCGCAATCATGTCGCCTTCGCGCACCAGCGCGAGCGGGCCTCCCACTGCCGCTTCCGGGCAAACGTGCAGTACGCAGGTTCCGTAGTGCGTGCCGCTCATGCGGGCGTCGGAGATGCGCACCATGTCGCGCACGCCTTCGGCCAAAAGCTTTTTCGGAATTGGCAGATTACCTGCTTCTGGCATTCCAGGCGCACCGACGGGGCCGACGTTCTTCAGCACCAGGATCGAGTCTTTCGTCACGTTCAAATCGGGCGAATCGATGCGCGCCTGCATGTCGGCGAAGTTCTCGAACACGACGGCGGGGCCGGTGTGTTGCAGCAGATGCGGCGACGCCGCGGACGGCTTCATCACTGCGCCTCGCGGCGCGAGATTACCAGTGACCACCGCAATCGCCTGCTTTGAAACAGGATTATCCAGAGTGCGGATGACATCATCGTTGAACACCTGCGCAGTGGCGATATTCTCGCTGAGTGACTTGCCGTTCACGTTGCCGGTCGAGGTGTCGAGATGCGACTCAATCCGCTTGAGCAGTCCGCGTAAACCGCCAGCAAAAAAGAAGTCTTCCATCAGCGCATCGCCCGCAGGCATGATGTTGGCCAGCACCGGAATATGCTGGTTATAGCGCTCCCAGACGTTGAGTGGCAACTTGATGCCGAGGCGTCCGGCCATCGCGGGCAAATGCACAACCGCGTTGGTCGAACCGCCGATCGCGAGCACGGTTTTTACCGCGTTGTGAAAACTGGCCTCGTTGCAAATGTCGGTCGGTTTCAGGTCCTCCATCACCATCGCCACGATGCGCTCGCCAACCTTTGAGCACATGCGCGGATGATGCGAATCCATCGCCGGAATCGACTGCGCACCGGGAAGCGAAAAGCCGAGCACCTCAGCCACCGCAGTCATCGTTGTTGCCGTGCCCGCCGTATTGCAGGTGCCGGGGCTGCGCGTCATGCAGCTTTCCAGCTCCTGCCAGTCGTCGTCCGGCATCTTTCCGGCGCGGCGTTCGTTCCAGAACTTCATGGTGTGGGTGCCGGTGCCGACCTTTTGCCCCTTGAAGGATGCATTCGACGAGGCACCGGCGGGAATAAAAATTGCCGGCAGGTTCACCGAAAATGCGCCCATCAACAGCGCTGGTGTCGTCTTGTCGCAACCGCCCATGAGCACCACACCGTCAATCGGGTGGGAGCGAATCAGTTCCTCGGCCTCCATTGCCAAAAAATTGCGATAGAGCATGGTGGTTGGCTTGACCCAAACCTCGCCCAGACTCATCGCGGGCAGCTCAATGGGCCAGCCTCCGGCGCGCAGCACACCCTCGCGCACCTTTTGCGCGCGTTCGCGCAGATGCGAGTGACAGGTCGATATGTCGCTCCAGGTGTTGAGGATTCCAATGACCGGGCGGCCCATGAAATCAGAGCGATTCCAGCCGGTCTGGGCAAGCCGCGCGCGATGCGAAAAGGTGCGCATACTGTCGCCAGCCAGCCAGCGTTGGCTGCGCAGGGATTCAATAGTTTTCTTTGTGGTGACCACGCCTACAACACTCCTCCGTCAGCGAATTGCGAGAATATCATAAGATTAATGCGAACATAT
>JBBRVM010000346.1:0-4693 GCA_038246865.1 Burkholderiales bacterium | reverse complement strand
CGTCCGCCGCTGGGCGGTTTTCGATGGCCGTTCGATCAGCGATCAGAGCGCCCGGTGCATTGGCGGCCACGAGCTCCCACAGCGAGCGGCGGACAATCTGTTCGGGAGGATCGTCAAGATTGAATGTATAGAGCTTTGTCGCGATTTGGCGTATGCGCCCTTGTGCCAACGCCCGCGACACGGCAGATTTGATTGCCGCGTTCGATACGAACGCTTCCGGTAAGCCTTCAAGTGAATTTTTGGGCATTAAGCGCATCCTTTCGGACTCCATAGCAACTTTTTGTGACTTAAGCACAAATTATTGCAACTTTTTGGGATTTAAAATGCCCAAGGGAAAGCGGTGGGAATCGCCTGCCCGACTTGTAAACCGTGCCAGTTCATGCGCTGAGATACGGTGCGTCGCTAAAATTGCTGTGTTTCCGAAGATCGGCCGCGTTAACAATCACGATGAGTGCGGACAGCATACGCCGCAAATATCTTTAGGTCGACGAGTCAATCGCTTCGTCGATCGCATTCACCGCATACATGAGGCCTGCTTTTAACGAGATCAGGCTGAGTGCCGAGACGTTCAGTTCACGCCCGGCAAGCACCAGTAAGGTCGCCATGACGGCATCCGACTCTCTTGCCAGCAGAATCAGGTGACAACCAGACGGGCCACATGTGCCCGCTAACCAGTTTTTCGCGGTTCGTTCGCTTGCACCGGTCCAGCGCATTACCGTTTTTGCTGCGACGTGCGACGACCCCAATTCCTCGCGCAGCGCGGTGCTGATAGCTTTTGCGAATTCATCAGGAGAAATTCTCTTTATGGATTTTGGAAATACATTGCCCTTTTTAGGAAACATGTTGCTGCGCCTTTCGCGGTAGGGCGCAGCGGTGCGATCATTGTCGCCGCCATTTCACAGTGGACCACCATCATGGTTATCGATTGGAGTCAGTCGGGTGAAGAAACTCCCTCACAACGTCCCCTGATACGGGCGGCGCAATATGTTCGCATGTCCACCGAGCATCAGGAACATTCGACCGACAACCAGGCGAAAGCCAACCGCATTTACGCTGACAAGCACGGTTATGAGATCGTTCGCACCTATGCCGATGAAGGCAAGAGCGGTTTAAGCCTCAGTGGGCGCGATGCACTCAAACAATTACTTGACGATGTTGAGCAAGGCCGTGCTGATTATGAAGTCATCATTGTTTACGATGTCAGTCGCTTTGGGCGATTTCAGGACCCCGATGAAGCTGCGCTTTACGAAATCCAGTGCAAGCGCGCTGGGGTCACTGTTCTGTTCAGCGGCGAACAGTTCGTAAACGATGGCTCTATGAGTTCTTCGATTATCAAGACCGTCAAACGGATCATGGCAGGAGAATATTGCCGCGAGCTCTCGGTCAAGGTGTTTGCCGGGCAATCGCACCTTATCGGCCTCGGCTTTCGCCAAGGCGGTGCGCCGGGTTTTGGGCTCCGGCGAATGCTCGTCGATCAGTCAGGCGCACCCAAGGGTGAGCTAGCGCGGCTTGAACACAAAAGCATCGCAACCGACCGGATTATTTTGGTGCCTGGACCCGAAGACGAAATCGCAATCGTTCGCGGCATCTACCATGATTTTACCGTTGCCGCACAAAGCGAGCGCGACATCGCCAATAGCTTGAACGAGCGCGGTATTCTCTCCGATCTTGGCCGACCTTGGACGCGCGGGACTATCCATGAAATCCTGATCAACGAAAAATACATCGGTAACAATGTCTGGGGACGAACATCGTTCAAGCTCAAACGAAAACACGTCCAGAATGCGCGAAATGAATGGATCAGGGCCGACGGAGCTTTTGCCGCTGTCGTGGACCCAGCCATGTTCGCACAAGCACGGTCGATCATCGCAGCGCGGTCAAGCCGCCTGTCCGACGACGAGGTTCTCGAAAAGCTGCGCGAGATACTTGGCCTTAATGGCACTCTGTCAGGATTGATAATCGACGAAGCAGAAAACTGCCCCTCAAGCAGTGCGTTCCAGTCGCGATTTGGCAGCCTGCTCCGCGCCTATGCACTGGTCGGCTTCACACCCGATCACGACTATCGCTACATCGAAATCAACCGCTCGCTTCGCCGATTGCATCCGGTTGTTATCCAGAATGTCATCGACGGCGTATTGGCGTCAGGCGGCAGCGTTACTCAAAATCCGGTGACCGACCTTCTGTCGATCAACGGCGAGATCACCGTGGCCATCGTTATTGCGAGGTGCAAGCTGACATCGGCAGGCTCTGCGCGCTGGAAAATACGGCTCGACACACCCCATAACCCCGACCTGACCATCGCCGTCCGCATGGACAGCGATAACGAGCACCCGCATGACTATTATCTCTTGCCACAGCTTGATATGCGCGATGCTGTGCTTCGCTTGGCCGAACACAATGGTTTGTCACTCGATGCCTATCGGTTCGATTCGCTTGACTCGTTTTACGAGCTGACCGCGCGCTCACCCTGGTTGCTTGCGGCATGACCGCCGCTGTTCCGTCCCAGCGCATCGAAATGATTCCGATTGACCGGATCACCGTCGTTAATCCGCGTATCCGCAGCAAGCGTGTTTTCAGAGGTATTGTCGAGAATATTGCCGAAGTCGGATTGAAGCGACCGATCACCGTGACTCGCCGCAGCGAATCCGGTGGGCCGTTTTACGATCTGGTGTGCGGACAAGGCCGGTTGGAAGCATTTCGTGAGCTAGGCCAAACCGAAGTTCCCGCCCTTGTCGTTGTCGCCGATCCAGACGACTGCCTGATCGCCAGCCTTGTCGAGAATTGCGCCCGCCGCCAGCATCAGGCGATCGACCTGTTACAAGATATTGGCGGGATGCGGTCACGCGGATATTCCGACACTGAGATCGCGCGGAAGACCGGTCTGTCCTATGATTATGTCCATGCCGTCGCCCGTTTACTCGAACGCGGCGAACAGCGGCTGCTACGCGCGGTTGAAGCGGGATACCTGCCCATCAGTGTCGCGATGCAGATATGCGAAGCCGACGATCAAGGCGTTCAGGCTGCACTTCACCAAGCCTATGAGAATAACCTGCTGCGCGGACGTAATTTGCTTGCTGCGCGGCGATTGGTTGAATTGCGGCAACGAACCGGCAAAGCCAACACGTTGCATGGTTCGCGACGCAAATCGTCGCTTTCGCCTGAAAACCTTGTCCGCGCCTTCGAAGAGGACACCGAGCGCAAGCGTCTGATGGTTAAGCGGACTCAAGCAACCCGCAACCGGTTAGTGTTCATCACCGAGGCGCTGCGCCAATTATCCAAGGACGAGTCTTTCATGGCCATGCTTGAGGATGAAGACCTAACAACGATGCCCGCGCGTATTGCAGCGCGCGTCGCGCACTTGCCGATAGCCGAAGCATGAGCAAGGTGCCGAACATCCCGCGCGTTCTGCTCGGATTCGAGATGACGAGCCTGCGAATCTCGATCGCGCAGATCGAGCCGCTGCGCATCCTCACACCTCAGATCAGGAAATCCATAAAATTTGGGCAGATCGTTGCGTCCATCGCCGAGGTTGGACTGATCGAACCGCCGGTCGTCATTCGTAAAATCGGTGATCCCGAAACCTATCAGTTGTTAGACGGGCATCTGCGCATCGAAATTCTGAAGGAGCGCGGTGAAACCGATGTTGTCTGTCTGATTGCAACCGAGGACGAAGCGGTCACTTACAACAAGCGCATCAGCCGGATGGCGACAGTTCAGGAGCACAAGATGATCCTGAATGCCGTGAAACGCGGCGTGCCCGAGGAGCGGCTCGCGCGCGCACTCAACGTCAACATCCGCAGTATCCGTAACAAGCAACGTCTTTTGGACGGCATTTGCGACGAGGTGGTAAAACTACTTCAAGACCGGCATGTGCCGATCAACACCTTCAGGGAGTTGAAGCGACTAAGGCCGATGCGCCAGATTGCGGTTGCCGATACCATGATCGCACTCAACCGCTTCTCGATGTCGTGTGCCAAATCACTGGTCGCTTCGAGTTCACAGAGCGATCTTGTCAGCGGAGAGCGGAAATCGGGCAAAGGCCTGACCGACGAACAGCTTGAGCGCATGGAGCGCGAGTCCGCCAACCTCGACCGCGAGTTCAAGCTGATTGAGCAGGAATACGGCACGGATCACCTCGACCTTGTTTTGGCGACTGGCTATCTGTGTCGCTTGATCGACAACGTGCGGATCGTTCATCATCTCGCCAAATTTCATCCCGAAGTTCTCGCTGAATTTCAGAAGATAACCCAACTTCGGACTGCGGCTTGACGGGAACGAACTACTCCATTGACTGATTCAGCGTCGGTTGTGTTGTGGCGGAGGTGAGCATGTTGGCACCTGCGGGCTAACCCGCACCGCGCTCTATTCCGCGATCCCGACTGCGCCGGGTCGCTTTACCGAGCCGACTTCGCCGTCTCGGCCATACGGTGATGATCGCTGGCGCAAAGTGGAAGGGCGGCCCTGACGGACCGCGGCGAATGAGCGGGATTTTCTAGGGACGCACTCTTTCCCGCTGCTTACGCGCTCCATGAGGGTGCGGTATTTTCTGGCTGACCCGCTGGCGCTCTTGCCTCTCTCCTTGCCGTGCGGGCGTCGGCAGCGCCTTCGCTTCGACTGGCGGCGCAGCGCCGTTGGCGCGACTGCCTAGCCTTCGCTCTGCTTGCCGCCACGCCGCCCGCCTGCGTCGCGCCGT
>JBBRVM010000345.1:0-4723 GCA_038246865.1 Burkholderiales bacterium | reverse complement strand
TCGCGAAGAGTGGCGCGGCTGCCGTAATTTGCCCCACGACCGAAGCGAATCTCGGTGACGGTACGACCGATGTTGCCGCGTGGTTGAACGCGGGCGCGGCCATGTCGATTGGCTCCGACAGCCATGTCACGCGCGACTGCCGCGAAGAGCTGCGGCTCATGGAATACGGTCAGCGATTGCAACACCGCGCTCGCAATATTGCAGCCTCGCCCGCAACGGGCCAAACAGCTACCGCAGAGCGTCTTTTCGCGCGCGTGACTACTGGAGGTGCCGCCGCCGCTGGGCACGGCCTATGGGGCCTCACGGTCGGTGCCCGCGCCGATGCATTGGTGGTTGATCCTTCCGAGCCTGCGCTGCTCGGTGTTCCTCCGTCGCGCACGCTGGATGCGATGGTGTTCAGCAGCCCCGCGCAACCGTTTGCGAATGTGATGGTGGCGGGGCGCTGGGTGGTTCGCGATGGCGCGCATCCTGTTCAAAAATTGGTGGCGAATGCGTTTGCCGAAGCGATGCAGGAAATCTGGTCCGACGCAGCGTAGTCGCCAAGAAGCTTTTTCATGAAAGCTCCACTACACAGGGGCTAGAAGCGAAATTGATCAAAAGTCGACAATAGGCATAAAACAGCCTGTAGATCAAGTGCAATAACGGTTGCAGCGTGGAGTTGTAGGGATGGCAATGCCCGCCTCGTAACCTTGTCGGGCTATGCTCGACACGCTTAGGCCGGATACGTCACGCGATAAAACGCATCCGAACTCGCCGACATCACCGCCTGTTTTTGTAGCGATGCGCTCGCGGATGCTTCCTGAATCATCGTGAGATGGGAGCCTTCGGGAAGGGAAATGGTATGCCACGCAAATCAGCTAGTTCACTCAAACCGATCCCGGCATTTAAGAGCGAGGCCGACGAACGGCGGTTCTGGAAGACGCACGACGCGACGGAGTATCTCGATCTCTCAAAGGCACAACGCATCACGCTACCCAACCTGAAGCCCAGCACGGACAGCATTTCGCTGCGCCTGCCCGCGCACATGCTCGAAGGCATCAAGAACGCCGCGAACACACGCGACGTGCCGTATCAATCGCTGATTAAGGTTTGGTTGCAGGAGAAGTTGGAGAGGGCGTAAAGCGCTTGCACCTTCGCGACTATTGCGCAGCTTGTGAGGATTTGCTCGCTGAAGATTGTTGTTCGCTTGCGTCAACTTTCTCGCGAGCGGCCCAGTATGAGATGAAAACGAGTCTCAGTGTCAACCACCACGCGTAGACCGTATAAACGGAGTGACATTCACTATCATCGAGCAGGCCGTGAGCCACCTGATTTCTCAGATTAGGCCCGAATGCATCAGAAAATAGCGCCCGAAATTCGAAGGCGAGATTTTCTCCAAAGACCTTGTTGGCTTCGGGAAGATCCATAAGGGAACTTAGTCCAATCTCTGTCTCAATACCGTCGGCATCCAACTTCGCGGTGATCGCGCCTGCACGCTGCAAGTGATAGCGCACCAGATGTTCGATTTGAGGCACTAACAGATGGAGTGCGACAAGGAAATCGTGATCGTAACCCGCAAACAGCGCCTTCCCAATCAAAATCTGACGGTCGGGTGGCACGATAGGCGAAAGAGCAGCTAGGTCAACGAAGTCGCGCTCTTTCACTCGGTGCTCGCAACGCAGAACATCTAGAGCCGGTAATACACACCCTTGAACTACGATGCTCATTGAAATTCCGTGGTCTCGGATCATATGAGCCAAAATTGCCTGCTCATCGGTTGCTTCGTTGCCAGTGCCGAAGGCCGGTCGCTTCGCGACGACGCGCCCATCGCTGCTAAACAGCGTTGAGCCAAACATTCTGCTCATGACATAGGTATTAAAGCCCTCTAGTACTTGTTTGCGCAATGAGCTAGCGTTCGCGCCACTATGAAGGCCGACTAAAGCACGCAGCGCTTCCATAAGACTCTTACCCGTTACGGCAGTACGAGCATGGTGAACAGCGTCGTTAACATTTATGCCCGACGTTTCTATTAGCGAAAATTCGCCAGTTGCTTGCTCCCCAGACTTTTTTAAGAACCCTCTCAGTTCAGCGATTCGCTCGTCTACACGTCGCGTAGTGCGCAGGGCGCGGGGAATCTGACGATACGCTTGAACTGCGTCTTCGTAAAGTGATGTGGCAAGTATGTGGATCGGAGTGTCAGAAGACGTCTTTGATAGAGCCTCGCTTGCATAGCTCTCGGCAAGTTCGATAAACATGTCTGCCGACTTCTCATCGTCTTTTGCGATACGGTACCAGTCAGACGCACCTTTGAAATATCCGCGCGCTCGGAGTGAATCACCGGTATCGCGAAATATTGCGGCGACTTGCTGCAGCTTGGTTGCGATATCTGAGCCATGCGAGCGGCCCAAGCCACCTGCGGCGAGCATTTCAGCGAGCCACAGGGCAAGAAATCCATCGGCATTCACCGCCCCTTTCAACGCCGTAACTACCTTGTCCTCGATCATGCTCAGCCGGTCACCTGCACCAGTCTTAAGCAACTTTGTGAGGCTGATCGCTCTCGCCCAACAATGCTCGCCGCCGCGAATCCAAGATTCCAAATCCAACGCGACGAGGCAATATGCATCAATTGCGATTAAAGCAACTTGAAAGTCACGAACCTCAGACGTGAGCCACACTACGTCAGCCAATCGAGCGCGCAGCCACGGATCATCCACTTCATTAATAATTTCAGAAAAGAAAGTTAACTCCGCTTCCAGGAAATCATCGGCAAGTATTGATCGCTGACCTTCGATTACAAAAAGAGGTTTGAACGGCTCATTGACGCTAGCGGGGCGAAGCATCATCGAGCACGCCGCCGACAGGAGCCAGAAGATTTTGGCCGCCTTCTTTTTTTCGCTGCCGAACGCTTGGTGGGCCGAAGCGAGAAAAACATCTCGTATGGAAGAGTAGCCATCTCTCTCGGTCGCAGCTAATGGACTACGCCAGTCACAGTCCTTGAAGTCGGCTTGGCTAAGCGGTAGTTCCTGCTGACGCAGGTGTGACTCTGATTTCATTGATACCAAATTTCTAGTTATTGACTATTCCTCCCGCAACTGCGGAAACAAAATCACATCCCTAATCGCCGCGAATCGGTGAACAACATCACCAGCCGATCAATGCCGATCCCTTCGCCCGCTGTCGGCGGCAAGCCGTACTCCAGCGCCTTGATGTAGTCCGTGTCGTAGAACATGGCTTCTTCGTCGCCGGCGTCTTTGGCTTTGCTTTGCGCATGGAATCTGCCAGCTTGATATTCAGGGTCGTTTAGTTCGCTGAAGCATTTGCAGATTTCGCGGCCTGTGGCGAATAGTCCGAAGAGGTGAGTCAGTTCAGGGTTCATAGCTCAGCCCAGCGTTTGTGCAGCGCGCGACATGCTCGCTTTGGCTTGCTTGCTAGCGACGCTCATCCGGGCAATCGCTGGCACGCGTTCTTCCCGTGTTCTTACTCGCTGCCCGGCGCGCAGCGACTCCTTCGCAGCAACGATGAGCGCAAGACTTTGCTTGTCAGTCTGTTCTGTCATGGTGCTTGTTTCATCATCTCGTCGAGCCAAGATAGTCGCTGCGCGAGCTTGTGTTGCTGAATCAGGGCTTCAAGCTTTTCGCGTTCAACGGCATTCGCTTCGCTAGACATGATGACTCGCAGATAGTCCTTCGCGCGACCGGTTCGGACCTCAACACTTTGCGCGGGTTCTACTCGCCCGCCCGAGCAATCCGCAAACTCGAATCCGCCTCATGGGCACTCACGATTTCATTGTATTTTTCGATGAGTCGGTCGATCGTGACTTTGCGTTCGGACGTTTTGAACAAGCTCATTTCGTAGAGGTTGGCAGCGAGAAATTGCACCGCGTCCATGACTTCCACCCGGCCCTGAATATCGAGGCTGTCGGCGAGCGTTTCCGCGACGCCCATTGAGCGGGCTAAGGTCAAAATAATGGGACGTTTGCCGCGCTCCAGATTGGAACGACATTTCCGCAAAAGCGACTCAGCGGGCGCGGTGGTGCAGTGAATGACGGTGTCGTCAATTAAAAAATCACCCTCTCGGGCAGATACGGAATCGGCAACGGAAAAGCCGTGATGCTCAATGGCTACGTTTGGCAGCGCAAGCGCGAGCTTTGCGCCGACGAGGTGCTGCAACACCGCACCCACATACGCCTTGCCGTTGGATCGCTTCTGCCGCGCGGAGGCTTGCGCAAGGAGATCGCCAATTGCGACCTGCAACGTCTTTCCCGGATCGTCGTTGAGCTTGAACGGTTCGGTGGCGAAGTACTCCGAAATCCGTTGCACCCACCACTGCTCAATGACTACAAAATCAATGTCGTGGATCAGCGCTAAACCATTGAGGCAGCGCCCATACTCTTTCGCAAGATTCGGCGTGCCGCGGCTGGTTCGCCCCGACTCCGTGCCCACCGATTGCTCGATGCCGTGCTCGGCGAGAATTTTGTTGATGGCACGTCCGCTGAGACCCGATACCTGTCCGCCACCGGGTGTGAGTAGCGTATCGACATCGAGTGGAAATTCACTGCTACTGGCGCGACGGGTAACCACCAGCACCGTGCCCAGCGCACCAACACTCGTAACGTGATTCGCGTCGCAAAATTTTTCCAGCAACGTATGCACGGTCTCGGATGAATTAGAAGCTTTGGTCATCGGTGGCCCTCGCGGCATCGACGAGTGGACGTAAAAATGCCTTTCCGAGCCAATCAACCACC
>JBBRVM010000344.1:0-4729 GCA_038246865.1 Burkholderiales bacterium | reverse complement strand
CGTTCCGACAACGCTCGCGTATCGCCGTCGTCGTCTGCAGGTAAGCCACGCCGCCGCTCATGACAGCGCACGCCCCTTAGCTGTCGCCAGTTCAACCGCGTCCGGTACCGGGCCCTCAGTGAAATACCCCGCCGCCATCTTGGCATCCATCTCAACCCGCGCATCGTCCGGGATCAATTCATCTGGCAGCGCCACACGTTCACCAATCTCAATGCCCGAACTTACGATAGCGTCGTACTTCATGTTGCTCATCGAAACGAGACGGTGGATTTTCGTGATGCCAAGCCAGTGCAGCACGTCCGGCATCAGCTCCTGAAAGCGCATGTCCTGAACACCGGCGACGCATTCTGTGCGCAGGAAATAGTTCTCCGCACTGTCGCCGCCGACTTGACGTTTGCGCGCGTTGTACACGAGAAACTTGGTGACTTCCCCGAGCGCGCGGCCCTCTTTGCGGCTGTACGAGACGAGGCCCACGCCACCTTCTTGCGTACCGCGAATGCACTCTTCAATCGCGTGGGTCAGATACGGGCGGCACGTGCAAATGTCGGAGCCGAACACATCCGAGCCATTGCACTCATCATGCACTCGCGCCGTGAGTGGAATCTCGGGGTTTGCGAGATCTTTCAGGTCGCCGAAGATGTAGAGCGTTTGACCGCCGATGGGTGGCAGGAAGACTTCAAGGTCGCTACGCGTAACGAGTTCGGGGTACATGCCACCCGTTTCCTCGAACAAAGTTCTCCGCAAGTCCGCCTCCGAGCAGCCAAATCGCTCAGCCACGCCGGGCAAGTACCACACCGGTTCGACCGCGATTTTGGTGACCACCGCCGTGCCATTTTCTTTAAGTACTTTGCCATCGGGAATCAATCGCCCAGCGCGAATAGCGTCATGCACTTCGGGAATGTCAATGTGCGCCTTGGTCACCGCGATGCTAGGGCGGATGTCGTAGCCCGCCGCGATTCGGTCTGCAAAAACGTCGGCCACGACTGCCCCGAAGGGGTCAAGCGACACGATCTTTTTAAAGTCAAACCACTGGGGATAGCTGCCGACAGAATCGGTGGGGGACGTGTTGGTCAAATCAGCGCGATGCCCCTTTTTGAGCGAGCCCGCTGCCATCGCCAACGCCCGGTAAATTCCGTATGAACCGGCGTGCGTGCCGATGACGTTGCGATTGGCGCGCGACGTCGTGGTTCCAATCACGGGGCCGCGAGTCGCGGCGTCCGAGGCACCCCATTCAATCGCCAATCCGGACGGATCACCGCTGCCGGTATGCGAGGTGAGGCGGATGTGGCTCGTTGTCGTTTCGGTAGACATGGTGAAGTTCTTTTGACTAGCGCTTAGTAAAACATATTGCCTGGCTTGAGCAAAGTTCGCGCCCGAGTGATCGTCCATCCGCGCTGAGGCGCAGCAATGGCCCGCCCGCGTGGCATTATTTGCTCCGTCGAACAGCTTCTGTGCTGCGGGGCGGTGTTTACGTGTATGGTCGCCATCACTACGGCTGATGGAGGCGCGTGTCTTATCGGACACAAAACACATGCATTTGCCGCCAAGATCAGGCTGGAATGGGCTTCAGGATGCAGCGAAGAGACTTCACGTTGGTATGCGCACTCACCGCCTGTGGCGTTAGCGTGAAGGCAGCAGCGCAACACGGCGGCGACGGCGACTGGCCGAATCGTCGGGTGAGATGGATCGTCTCGCAGCCGTCTGGCTCCGGGCCGGACATTCTCGCGCGCTACCTTGCCGAATTGCTGGCCAAAGTGTGGGAGCAGGCGGTTGTTGTCGACAACCGCCCCGGCGGACAAAACATCATCGGCGCGCAAGCCGCGGCACGATCGGCCCCGGACGGATACACCTTCTACTACGCCACCACCGCTGCGATCATCACCAATACTTTGACCTTCAAATCGCTCCCCTACCAGCCCGAGAAAGATTTCATTCCGGTGCGGCTGATCGGGCGCAGCGCGTTCGTGATTGCTGCAGGCCGTGGCTTTCAAGGCTCGTCGATGGCCAGTGTCATTGCGAAGGCGAAAGCCATCGCGGGCACTCTCTCTATTGCCACGGAAGGGCCCAAAACGCTGTCCGGCATCCTGGCTGATTCGGTGGCGGCGATGGCCGGTATCAGGTTTACGCACGTTCCTTACAGCAGGGCGGTCGAGGGCATTCAAGATGTGATGGGTGGGCGAGTGGGTCTCATCTGTCTGCCCGAAGCTGCGCTTTTGCCGTTCATCAGATCGGGACAACTGCGCGCCCTCGCAGTGAGTACCGCTGAGCGCTCTTCGGTGTTGCCCGATGTCCCGTCGCTCGCGGAGACGTTTCCCGGGTTTGAATTTTCTGGCTGGAACGCGTTGTTCGCGCCGACGGGTACACCGTCATACATTACTTCTAGGGTCGAGCGCGATGTCGACCGGTTGCTTAAACAACCTGACGTCGTCGCCCGGTTGTTGAGCCTCGGGTCCATCGCGGAGGTCGATCCACCGTCGGGCGGGTTTGACGCATTTCTTCGCGATGAACGCGAGCGCTGGAGCCGCATGGCGAAGGTGATTTCGCTCAGCGCAGAATGGTCGGCTGACCCGTGACGGATGCAGGGAACGTCAAACGATGTGACGCGGGATTTACAGCTTTTCTATGAAATAACCACTGGAAATGGGCTAGACGGCTAAAAAGGATTTAGTCAAGTAGTAGCGTTATTGGCTGCTAGCCCTCATTTAGCCGTTGTTTCAGCATAAAGTCATTACACCTGCCGTCTACAATCGGCTTGATGACAAAAACTCCGGAAACCACCCTCACGACCCTTAAACGGGTGTTCGGTTTCGACGCATTTCGTGGCGCCCAGGAAGCCATCGTAGCGACGGTCGTCAACAGCGGTGATGCGTTGGTGCTGATGCCCACGGGCGGCGGCAAATCGTTGTGTTACCAACTGCCTGCGCTGCTGCGTGACGGCGTTGGCATCGTCGTTTCGCCGCTGATCGCGCTGATGCAGGATCAGGTCGATGCGATGAAAGAGATTGGCGTCGCGGCGAGTTTTTTGAATTCGTCGCTGTCGATGGAAGAGGCCAATCGCGTTGAACGCGACATGCGCGCTGGCAAATTAAAGCTCGTCTATGTTGCGCCGGAGCGGTTGAATACGGAGCGCTTTTTGTCGCTTCTGGATGGTTTGAACGAGCGCGGCGAAATCGCACTTTTTGCCATCGATGAGGCGCATTGCGTATCTCAGTGGGGCCATGATTTCCGGGCAGACTATCTGGAGCTGACGCTTCTGCACACGCGCTACCCGAACGTGCCGCGTATCGCCCTCACCGCCACCGCGGATACGGCAACGCGCGAGGAAATTCGCAGCAAACTCTCGCTCACCGACGCCGCGCAATTCGTATCCAGCTTTGACCGACCGAACATTCATTACGCCGTCACGGATCGTCGTGAAGAGCGCGCGCAGTTACTGGAGTTTCTTGAAAATCACGAGGACGAAGCCGGGATCATTTACTGCATCTCCCGGGCAAAGGTCGATGAAACCGCGTCGTGGCTGCGCACCAAAGGATTCAATGCAATCCCTTACCACGCGGGACTAGACGCCGAGACACGGCGCAACCACCAGTCGAAATTTTTGCAGGAAGATGCGGTCGTCATGGTGGCAACCGTCGCGTTCGGCATGGGGATCGACAAGCCTGACGTGCGTTTTGTGGCGCATCTGGACTTGCCAAAAAGTATTGAAGGCTACTACCAGGAAACCGGCCGCGCAGGCCGCGATGGTGAGCCCGCATTTGCCTGGATGACATACGGTTTGGCTGACGTGGTGAAGCAACTGCGCTTCATCGACGATAGCGATGCCGGGGAGGATTTCAAGCGCCTGCAAAAAAATCGCCTCGATCGATTGCTGGCGCTCGCCGAGACGACTGCTTGTCGTCGCGCAGTGCTGCTCGACTATTTCAGCGAGCCACAGCCCGCAGGTTATCGCTGCATGAATTGCGACAACTGCAACGACCCGCCAGAGATGTGGGATGCAACGAAGCTGGCGCAAATGTTTTTGTCGGCAGCGGTGCGTACGGGGCAATTTTTCGGCGCATCGCACTTGATTGATGTGCTTCGCGGAAGCAAGAGCGAGAAGGTTCTGGCGCGCGGGCACGACAGCTTGCCGGTTCATGGCATCGGGGCCGCCTTTGAGGTGGATGTTTGGCGTTCGCTCATTCGCCAGTTGGTCGCCCGCGGCGCGCTGTTCGCGGATGCAGAGGCCTACGGTGCGCTGAAGCTCACTGAGTCCGCACGCCCGATCTTGCGTGGTGAGCAAACCCTGACGATGCGAAAAATCGCAACGAAAGCCGAGAAGCGCAGCGAGCGAACCCGTGATCGCAAAGGCGCTCTGCGCAAAGTCGGCACAGGGAAAACCGGAAGCACCGTCGTCGATGATCTGAGCGCAGACGCGCGGGGTCGCTTCGCTGCGCTCAAAGCCTGGCGCACTGCACAGGCGTCAAGCGCAGGCATACCTGCCTATATGATTTTCTCCGACGCTGCATTGCGTGGGATTGCCCAACGCGCTCCGACGACGAACGCGCAATTACTGGAAGTTTCCGGAGTGGGCGATGCCAAACTCGCTCGCTACGGCGAATCGATCCTTGCGCTGCTGGCGGGCGAGCACAGCGAGATTGACGCGCTCACGCCCAGCGAATCCTCCATCGAGGCGGCTGATGAATTTGACATGACACCGACGGTTGTGCACAGCTTCGCACTCGTTAAGGAT
>JBBRVM010000343.1:0-4735 GCA_038246865.1 Burkholderiales bacterium | reverse complement strand
CGCAAGCTCTCGACCATAGTCAATCTGCGTGAATCGTTCGATCATCGCTTGCGGCAGCTCGCGCACCGGCATCATGAAGCGGAAGTACAGCGTCTCCGGGGACAGTCGCGAAACAAATGCACGTTCGCGCTCGGCATCCTCTGGCTGAATCGGGCGCACCAGAAGCTGCATGCCGTCTTTCAGCGTAATCGTTTCTTCCAGCTCACGCGGGTACGGATACACGGCGAGGTGACCGTAGCGCCCACCTTTGCGGAGCGCCGCAACCTCTTTACGTGAACGCATCACCACATGCGCATCGACCGCAATTGCGCCATTTTCGTGCGCAATCACGGGGTTCAAATCGCAGGCAGCGATCTCGGGGCAGGCACAGGCCAGCATCGAGAAGCGCAACATCAGGGTAGTGAGCGCTTCGCGATCAATCGCGGGGACGTTGCCGTAGGCATCAAGCAATCGCGAAACACGGGTGCGTCCAATCAGGTTCGCCACCAGCACATCGTTAATGGGGGGCAGTTCAAATGCAACGTCATCCTTTCGCTCAACCGCAATACCACCGGTGCCAAAGCCAATCACCACGCCAAAAGTCGGATCGTTCGCCAGCCCGAGATAGAGCTCGCGTTGGCCACGCTGCCGCACGTACGGCTGCACTGTAAGCCCGAGTACGTGTGCCGCTGGCATGCGCTCGGCGACCGATTCAAAAATATCTTTTGCCGCCTTGCGGACGCTGCGTGAATTACGCAGATCAAGCTGAACGCCGCCCACTTCGGACTTGTGCGAGATATCGGGCGACACGACTTTGAGCGCCACCGGATAGCCCGCCATCTCGGCCAGGCGCACCGCTTCCGTCGGTGTTCTCGCGATGGTGGTGTCCGACATCGCGATGCCGAACGCCGTTAACAGTTGCCGCGCTTCGTGGGCATAAAGTGTCGTGCGCCCTTCAGACCAGACGTGCTCAAAAACGGCCTGCGCCTCCGCCATATTGGGAACGTAGCCGTCGACACTCTGCTCCGGAACCTGGCGAAGCAACGACTGATTTCGCGCAAAAGTTTCCAGAAACCCAATGGCATCCACCGCGTTTTCGGCGCTCAAAAACTGCGCAATGCGCGCCTGATCCAGCATGGCGCGCGCGGGTTGTACGCTGACGCCGCCACCGAGCACGACGAGTAAGGTCTTGCGCAATTGTTTCGCGACTTTGGCGGCCTCAATTGCCACCGTCGCCATTTCACTCGCGCCCACGATCGCTTGCGGCGAAAACAGGACGAGCACGACGTCAACGCTCTCATCGGCAAGCACCGCGTTGATGCCTATCCGATAACGATCAGCCGTTGCGTCGCCCGCCAGGTCCAGCGGGTTGCCAATATGGGCATGCGACGGTAATGCAGATCGCAGCAGCTTTTGCGTCGCGTCCGAGAGCGGGGCCATCGCCAGTTGCTGCGCGCGCACTGCGTCCGCGGCCACCAGCCCCGGCCCACGCCCGTTGGTGATAGTCACCACACGCTGCTGCGAACGGCTATGTTGACCCGCGAGCAACCGTGCGGCGCTCACCATTTGCGTCGCCGTTTGCACCCGTACCGCACCCGCGCGGGCAATCGCCGCTTCGAACACACGATCATGCTGCGCCAGGACCGTGGCATGCGTGCCATCGGGTGCGCGATACAAATCGGCGCGATCCGCTTTCAACACGATCACCGGCTTCATGCGCGAAATCTGGCGCACACCGGACATGAAGGACGAAGCGTTCTTGACCTCTTCGATGTAGAGCAACACGTCAGAGGTGTGGGCGTCAAATGCAAAAAAGTCGAGCAGCTCGCCAAAATCAAGATCGAGCGACGAGCCCAGCGACAACAAGCTCGAAAAGCCAATCGACGAGCCCGCAGTAAAGTCTCGCAGGATGGATAGCCATGCCCCCGATTGCGACAGCACGGCAAGCGAGCCAGGAGCGGGCATCGCGTCCACATCCGTCATCGCCGACGCGTCCAGCGCCACGCGCGGACGCACCAAACCGCGCGCGCCCGGTCCGATCAGGCGGACTCGCGATTCGACTGCAACTTTGCGCAATGCAGCCGCCGCAGCGACGGCGTCTTTACCACCCTCTGCCCCGAACCCCAACGACAGAATCAGCGCGTATTGACATCCGCTGGCACCACATTCCCGAATGATTCTGGCGCAGGCTTCGGCAGGGGCAGTAATCAGCGCGAGATCAACGCGCTCGGTCAAGTCGGTCATGCGCGCGACGCACGGCTCACCGAATATTTTCTTGTGCTTTGGATTGACTGCGTGAATTCGGCCCGCGTACGGGTGGGCATGCAAGCGCTGCCAGAGCGCCAGACCCAGGCTACCCGCTCGTTCAGACGCGCCAATTACCGCGATGGATTGAGGTTCGAACAGCCGGGAAAGTCTATGTTGTGCCACGTGCGGATTCTACGGCGCATAAATGGAGTAAATATTTCAGCAGGCTAATTCAGATGCTGTGCCACCCGCCAAAGCCCCCGCGCCGTTGCGGCCGCTGAATCGAGCGCACTGACCTTCACGCCGAAGGCTTCTGCTGTTCGCTCGTACCAGGGAACCAGCGCATCACTCGCCAGCAGGTGAAATTCCTGAGCCTCCGGATACATCGCAAGCGCCGCTGCAAATTCACAGCCCAGTAACCAGCCCGACAGCACCGTGCTGATTTGCCCGGGTGTTTTTGCACCCGTCACGACCGCTGCGCGCATCACAAACAAATCGTGCAGCCACGACGCGGCACCCGTGCGCGCGTAGCTCAGGCCGAGATGGAACGACGGCCCGTCGTCAAGCGTCGGCGCGGTGTTGAGCGCCTTGCCGACGGAGCTGTGGCCACGAATCAGTGCGTGCATTTCACCGGTAAAAAACGTGGCGAAACTCTCGACGTGGCCTGCCGACATCTGCACCCATTTGCTATGCGTACCGGGGCAAACGACGATACCGTCTGCCACACCTGAACCAACGATCTGCGTCTCTTCACCCCGCATGACGTCGGGTTCGCTGCTCTTCATGCCAGGAATGATGGTCAGTGGCCGTCCGAGCGACGAGGCAACGCGAATTGCACCCGCCGCGAGACTCTGCTCCATCGCTGCGAGCTGCCGCGTCAAGTCCGCACCGGCACCGCAGTCAACGTACGGCGCTTCACGCCACCCCGTGCTGGCGCCCACCATGCCGCAGGCGATGACCTTTGCTTCGAGGTGCAATTGTGCCCAGTCACCCACTAACGCGACGAGCGCAGCGTCGAATGCGGACTCCCCCTTGAGCGTAAGCGCGCCAGCATCCGATTGCCTGCGATCTACGATATTCCCTGCTGCGTCGAACGCATACGCGCGCAAATTCGTCGAACCCCAATCGAGCCCAATCAACGCAATGTCGGGTGCCGGGCTCACTGCTTCCAGCGCTCCGCCGCCGCGTCGTCTTTCGCCCGTGCGTCAACCCAGCGCTCGCCCTGCGGCGTCGATTCGCGCTTCCAGAACGGTGCACGCGTCTTCAGATAATCCATGATGAACTCGCAGGCTGAGAACGACTCGCCCCGATGCGCGCTGGTGACGACCACGCAGACGATCTGATCGAGCGGCTTCAGCTCGCCAACGCGATGAATCACCAGTGTGTCAAAAATATTCCAGCGCTCGCTCGCCTCAGCACAGATTTTCGTGAGCTCACGCTCAGTCATGCCGGGATAGTGTTCGAGATACATGAGGCCAACGCTGTCGCCCTCGTTCATATCGCGAACACAGCCGATAAAGCTCGCCACCGCGCCAATCGCGGGATTCCCCAGGCGCAAGGCCTTGATCTCGGCGCCCAGATCGAAGTCCGCCTCGTGAACACGCACGACGCAGGTCATGGCTAGCCTCCGGTCACGGGCGGGAAGATTGCCACTTCATCACCGGCTCTAACCGGATGATCTAGCGCCACCACGTCCTGATTCACTGCAACGCGAAACGCCCGGCCGACGGCCAGTTCCTCGGCAAATGCGTCGCCACGCTGGCGCAAGGCGTCCAGCAGGGCGGAGACGGTATTGATGTCGGCGGACAGCGCAAACGCCTCGCGAGATACGCCAAAACGCTCGCGCAGACGTGCCAGAAATACAAGTTGAATGGTCATACCAGCATTCTAGGAATCGGCGACGAATGAACCATCTTTATGCCAGAACTACCGCTACATAGGAGCTAGGCGCCGAAAAACCGCGAATTCGACTTTCGCACAAATACGCTTTTAGCCCCAGTTCAGCCGTCGTTTCAACCAAAAGTTGTTACGCGCCCAATAACCTACGCGACGCGGAACTAGAACGTCCAGCGAATCCCGACATTGACCGCGTCGGGATCAACGTCGGTGCGAAGGCGATCCATGCCGAAACGCGTGCCGCGCGTGAGTTCGAGCTTCAGACCGAGGCTGGACGTGAAGTCGTAGCGGACACCGACGCCGTAAGAAATGGCGGTTCGATCCAGCGCAGCCAGCGTTGGCGACGACCATTCCGGGGTCAAACGATTGTCGCCTCGTCCGACGCCGACCTTGCCAAACACGGAAAGGGAGCTGCGCCAGTTAAATGCAGAAACCACGTCCACATTGACGTTGGGTCGAGGTTCCGCCCAGCGTGCACCGTCGAATTTAAGGCCAATTCCAGACACGCCGACCAAAGTCGAAGTACGATCAGTGTTGATCGCTGCGCCCAGCGCGAGGCCGCTGGTGAACTGGTAGCCGGTGAAGGCCGTATTGCTGGTTTCGCGAGCACGGG
>JBBRVM010000342.1:0-4737 GCA_038246865.1 Burkholderiales bacterium | reverse complement strand
GTTTTCGCTATACGGCGAACGCATCGGTGCGCTGTCGGTTGTCGCTGCCGACAAAGACGAAGCGCAACGCGTGCTGTCGCAACTAAAGCGCGTTATCCGCACCAACTATTCCAACCCGCCGACCCATGGCGGGGCGATCGTCGCAGCCGCGCTCACTGACCCGCAGGCCCGTGTACTGTGGGAAAAAGAATTGGGCGAAATGCGAGATCGCATCAAGGCCATGCGCGTGGCACTGCACGGCGCGTTAAAGCGCCTCGTGCCAACCGCGAATTTCGAGAACATTCTCACGCAACGCGGCATGTTCTCTTACTCCGGTCTCAGCAAAGATCAGGTGCATCGCCTGCGCAACGAATTTGGCATCTACGCGGTTGATTCCGGTCGCATTTGCGTCGCATCGCTGAACACGAAGAACGTCAATTACGTTGCTGAGGCCATCGCAAAAGTTCTGTAATGGCGCGGGTCAATTTGCATCAATTTGCGAATCGGCTATAATTTTACTTGTCGCGGCAGTAGCTCAGTTGGTAGAGCGCAACCTTGCCAAGGTTGAGGTCGAGAGTTCGAGACTCTTCTGCCGCTCCAGTGCTTAAACTGGTAGCAAAAAAGCGGAACCGCAACGGTTCCGTTTTCATTTGCGTAGCGACTTTTGTCGTTGCGCATCGACAGCGGCGATGGCGGGTTAGCAAAGAGGTTATGCAGCGGATTGCAAATCCGTTTAGAGCGGTTCGATTCCGCTACCCGCCTCCAATTCTTGCTATCAGCAAGTATCACAAAGACTCAAAACTCCCTCCGAAAGCCCCGCCAACCGGGGCTTTGGCGCTTTTAGCGTCTCAATTCGTATCATTGAAGCGCATTTATAAATGGGTATTCGTGCGGGTATAAAAAGCGGGTACATTGAGAAATACCCGTTTTTCTCAGGTGCCCGCTTTGCAACAGAAACTCACCGACCTTGCCGTCAAGAACGCCAAACCCAACGGCGAACGAGCGCGCAAGCTGGCGGACGCTAACGGCCTCTATCTCCACATTGAGACGACCGGCGCAAAGTATTGGCGCTACCGCTTCAGGACGCTGGATGGCCGCGAGCGCGTTGCCGCGTTGGGCATCTATCCGCTGGTCACGCTAGCCGATGCACGCAAGGCACATCTGGAAGCTCGCAGGCTCGTGTCTGCTGGTGAAGACCCGGTCGCAGTCAAGCAGGCTGCAAAGCGCGACGCGCAGACCGCAGCCGCATCAACGTTCGAAGTGATCGCGCGTGCCTGGCACGCCAAAAAAGTAACCGAACGGACGCCGCTCAACATGCAGCGTGTGCTGCGCCGAATGGAGATCCATCTGTTTCCAGATTTGGGGGCCCTTCCTGTCGCTGAAATCAAACCCAAGCAGATTCTTGGCACGTTGCGAAAGATAGAGGCGACCGGGTTATTTGAAACGGCGCACCGTTGCCTGTCGTACGTGAAGTGCGTGCTGCAACTCGCGAGGGAAGACGAGCTGATCGAATCGCTCGCAACCGAAGCGATCAGCCACGGTGCCCTAACCGCCCCAGCGGATCGCAACTACAGCCGCGTCAAACCCGATGAAATCGGCGCGCTCTGCCGTGCGATTGACGCTGCAAACCTGTTTCCCACTACTCGATTAGGGCTCGCCTTCGTTCTGCTCACGGCGGTGCGATCGTGTGAAGCGCGCGGTGCCCGGTGGGTGGAATTTGATCTGCAACACGGACGATGGACCATTCCCGGTGAGCGTATGAAAATGGGGGCGGCACACATCGTGCCGCTGTCCCGCCAGGCGCTCGCGCTGCTCATGGAGTTGCGCGAACACTCCGGTGAGCGGGAGTTTCTTTTCCCAAACCACAATCGGCCACAAGTGCCCATGAGCGAAAACGCCATGCTCTACGCGCTCAATCGCGCCGGGTACGCCGGACGGCAAACCGTTCACGGCTTTCGCGGGCTTTTCAGCACCGTGGCCAACGAGTCGGGAGAATGGGACGCTGAC
This sequence comes from Burkholderiales bacterium, assembly GCA_038246865.1. Classification (GTDB taxonomy): domain Bacteria; phylum Pseudomonadota; class Gammaproteobacteria; order Burkholderiales; family Casimicrobiaceae; genus Casimicrobium. The sequence continues at coordinate 2,751 of JBBRVM010000342.1, read as the reverse complement.
GTGATCGAGCTCTGCCTCGCGCACCAATCCGGCAACGCGGTTCGCCGCGCCTACAACAGCGCTCAGCGCCTCGCAGACCGTGCGCGATTGATGGAATGGTGGGCGGACTATCTTGACCGCTCACGGGCCGGCGCAGAGGTTGTTGTGATCAATCGCCCAGTCATACTAAAAACGGCCGCCTGACCGCCTCAGGCAAAGCGGGCTGCGCTGTGTTCTAACCACAGCGCGGCCCTGACCACCCTCACAGGAGATGAAAATGGCTACTGACAATCTTAACCAAGACGACGTGCGAACGTTCAAGCTGCACACGCGCGAGTCGCAGTTCACGACCATTCCAAGCGGACCAGCGGTGCGTCTCGCTGATTTGGCGTACCAAATCAGCGGCGGCGTGGACGCGGTGCTCGGGCTATTCGAAAAGGACATCTATCGCGAGTGCGCGGACGAGCGCAGGGTGCTCAATGACTACGAGCGGGGCGCGCTCTTGATGCTTGCCAAGTCAAGTCTCGTGATGCTTGCCGAGCAGAGCGCAGACTTTGCCAGGTCGGTCGACGAAGAGCACACCGAAGCGGGAAAAACGATGAAGCGGAATCAAGCGAAAATGTTGCTCGGATATCCAGTCGAACCCGCCGTCGCTGGTGCACCCGCCGGAACGCCAAAATGAATTCTCGCGGCTTCGCTCCGGTGCTGTCGCAAGACGCGTTGGCATACCTGCATACCAGTTTCAAAGCGGGTGCCGATTTCAATCGCACGGCGCTGTTCGGCGTACTCAGCCTGACAGCGGATGAGCTTTGGGCGACGCACCAACGCAAGGCGAAAGGGTTCGATCTCGCCCGGTTCACACTCTTCAATCGGCAACTACGTCTGGTCGATGAGGCCGCGATGCTGATCTATGCAGCATCCGAACGCATGGCGATATGTGACGCGAGCCCAGACGCAGCAACGCCGGTGCCGCGTGATTCAGGCGCCCTACGCGGCATTGGCAGATTGCACCCGCACAACTTCGGCCCTGTCGCGTCGGCGATGACGCTTCGCCGATACGATAGGCGATCGGGCTTGTTCTTTTCAAAAGAGATGAAAGAGGCGCTGCACGTCCTGTCACTCAACACCGATCAACTCACGCGGCTCAGCATCGACGACGCGTCATGGTTCCGAAACCTGCGCTATGTGCTCAACTGCTGTTATCCAGGCACAATTTCAGTGGAGCGTGCGCCACTGGCGTGCGTCATTGAGCGCATGCGTTTCTGTGACCGCACGCTCGTGCACCTGCGCATCGCGGGCCTCGTTGCAGACGGCGAAACGACCGCAGCGAACGCGCCTGTGTACTCCAAAGCGAAGACACCCGACTGGCGCACTCAGCGACCAAACCGCAGCAACGGAACGATTGCCGATGCTGCGAAACTGCCAAAGCCGGGTCAGACGGAACGGACAAAGGCAAAGTGCACGGCTGAATGCGGGTTGCAGAGCTTTGCTTAATTTGCATGGGTACGGCCAGCATCCGGACGAAGTCTTGACGCTCTGGACAGAAGAAAATAGAAGGAGGGGTATATATATGAGTATGAGACAACTCACTTATCTATATCTGTTGCTCTTCCCTCTCCTTCTTCTTGGTGTTTTCGTTCGGTTCTCGGTGCACCATCGATTCGCGGTTTCAGCCCCTCCGATACCCTTGCCCTGTAGCCTGACCTGGCTGATTTGGAGCCCCGATGCGACCTAAAAAAATCAAAGCTTGGGATGCTGAGCAAGCGAACGCATGGTGCGAGGAAACGCTACGATTTTTCGCCAGTGAGCCAGTGTCTGAACGTCGAGCCCGATGGGAAGCGCGCATCGCTCGGGCTACTGCCGCTGGCCCGCTGGCTGTAACGCGCTTAGCGCTGCGCGATCCGTCATGTTGGGATGGGTTTTACCCAGACGAATGGGTAGCTAAACAGATTGCACTTGTTGAGCAAAACGCCCTATCGCCAGAGGCCACATTGCAGAATTGCAAATTTATTAGGGCGCTTGTCGGCACCTCAGCTGACGCTGAATTAGTCCAGCGCTGGCTGGATCGTCACGAGGCCGTCGCCATGCCCCATGACCGCCACACGTTTGAGACTCGATTGACCGTAATTTACATATGGGCAACCGAGACACGTGGTGATTTTTCGTCGAAGTGGGCTCAAACACCCCGGAGGGAACAGATCGAATACAAAGAAAAATTCGCCAAAGCTACAAAGGATTTAACAGGCCTGTTGGATATGTCATACGCGCCAGCATTGCCGCCACTGCTATGGTTCATGCCTGATCAACAGGGCGAGTCCCTATTGCGTGTCGTCACGCGGTTCAAGGATCCCCATGGGACTAATACGCAAAGCGATGATTGGATTCGATCCATGAAACAACGCGTTGATGATCGGCAGTTGATCGGCGGGTCAAAGTCTCGTAAGTATCAATGGGCGCAGCGGCTGTTCACAGTCGGCAAGAGGCCAGAGCGATGGGTGGCTCACGACGGCCTCGAATTTCTCAACGTTGGAGCCGCAACGCTACTGCGGGAACTTGCTCGCTATGTTGAGGACAACGCTCGTGTAGACGAATCGGGGCGGCACAAACAGGGCTCGGGCGAAATGTTCGAAATTAAGGCCGTCGCCATCGGCCTATTTGAATTCGTCAACGGGATGTTTGAACCCAAGGGCAATCCGAACGCATTTGTCGCCGCGTGCGTGCGGCTGTTGTACGAAAAAGGCGCGAACGACAAACCGCAGCCGAGTGACATTC
>JBBRVM010000341.1:0-4739 GCA_038246865.1 Burkholderiales bacterium | reverse complement strand
CTTCGCGGCGCGACGCACGGAATCTTTGTAATTTGCGTTGCCGCCGTCAACCAGCAAGTCACCTTTGCTCAGCATTGGGATCAAAGTGTCGATGGTGCTTTCGGTGATTTCCCCGGATGGCAACATCATCCACACGATACGCCGCGTGGCCGCTTTAGCCAATGCTTCCGTGAGCGACGCAACGGGCGTGATGTTGGTCTCAACGACGGAATCGCGAGCTTCAACGCTGCGGTCAAACGCCACCACGTTCACGCCGCCACGCGCCCAGCGCCGGGCCATGTTGGCGCCCATTTTTCCCAACCCAATTAGTGCAATTTGCAAAACTGATTCTCCAAAAAAAAAACGAATAAGGCCGGAGGAGTGGCTGTGCCGCGGCGGCTGCCTGCGTGCTGGATGGGGTCGCGGCAGAGCCGCTCCTACAAGAACCAGCGTCACGCTTACACCGGCGGTGCCACCCGCTCTACTTCTTCAACCGTGGTCAATCCGGTGGCAATCTTGTGTGCACCCGACGCCCGCAGCGGCTTCATGCCATCACGAAATGCCTGCTCTCGCAGGTCGTCCATGCTCGCCCCATTAATCACAAGCTTCTTCAACTCCGGCGTCATGACCATCACTTCATACAAACCCGCACGACCGCGATAGCCAGTCATGCGGCAATCAAGGCAGCCCACGGCTTTGTACGTCGTCGTGGGTTTGGTGGCGCGATACGGTTTGGTCAGCGCGGCCCAGTCGTCATCGCTGATCGGCTCAGCGGGCGCTTTGCACGCAGAGCAGAGGGTACGCACCAGACGCTGCGCCATCACGCCAACCACGGTCGAATTGACAAGGTAGGGCGGCACGCCGAGATCGATCAAACGCGTGATTGCCGTTGGCGCATCGTTGGTGTGCAATGTCGTGAGAACGAGATGACCCGTCAGCGCCGCCTGCACGGCCATCTCCGCCGTTGGCAAATCGCGAATTTCGCCGACCATGATGATATCTGGGTCCTGCCGCATCAGCGTGCGCACGCCGCTCTCGAAGTCCACGCCAATCTGCGGCTGCACCTGCATCTGGTTGAACGACGGCTCCACCATCTCGATCGGGTCCTCCACCGTACACACGTTCACTTCGGGCGTGGCGAGCGTCTTCAGCGTTGAGTACAGCGTCGTGGTTTTTCCAGAGCCTGTTGGCCCGGTGACCAGAACAATGCCGTGCGGCTTCGCGGTCATCGCTTCCCAGCGCGATAGATCGTCATCGCTAAAACCCAGATCACGGAAGTCGCGCAAAAGCACTTCCGGGTCGAAGATGCGCATCACAATTTTTTCGCCGAAAGCGGTCGGCATCGTCGCCACCCGAAGCTCAACTTCAACGCCTTCAGGCGTCACTGTTTTGATGCGTCCATCCTGCGGACGACGCTTCTCCACGATCTCCATGCGTGCCAGCAATTTCACGCGGCTGACCATCGCGGTATGAACAGCTTGTGGAATTTGATAAACCTGATGCAGCACACCGTCAATGCGAAAGCGCACGACCCCGGAATCGCGTCGCGGCTCGATGTGAATATCACTGGCGCGTTGCTCGAAAGCGTACTGCCAGAGCCAGTCGACGATGCGAATAATGTGACGATCATTGGCGTCCGGCGTAATACCACCACCCTGCGCCCCCAACTGCACCAGTTGTTCAAACGACGAGATAGTGCTCTTGTCGTCAACCGCTCTGTCCTGCGCACGGCGTACCGATTGCGCCAGCGCGAAAAACTCGGCGACGTAGCGCTTCACATCCAGCGGATTGGCAAACACCAACTCGACGCGACGACGCAGCAAGTTCGATAACTCTGGAATCCACGAGCGCACAAATGGCTCGCTGGTCGCCACCGTCACCGAGTCCGCCGTCACCGCGACGGGCAAGATGCGATAGCGATTAGCGTAGCTCGTACTCATCACCGAGCCGACCGCCGAGAAGTCCACTTTTAACGGATCAATGTGCAGATAGGGCACATTCAGGCGACCGGCAAGCCATTCCGACAGCGCCTCCAGCGTCAGCACGCGTTTCGGCGGCTTGTTGCTGCGCCACTTTTGTTCGGCAATCAGCGTCAGTGGATGTTCGTAACTACGAAACTTTGCGAGGGTGCGCAGCTCGCCAATCAGCGCGACGTCAACGAGGTCATCAGCCTGCAGTTCCCGAAGCACCAACTCGAGCGTCAGCGCCCGATCACCCTGCGATTCGGGCCTGGCGGAAGCGTTGGATGGAACAGGTACGGGAGGGGACTTGACAGAGGCCATCGGCCTATTTTGCTACAGGGCGATGCAGTGCGCCGATTGTTGCTACAACTTTACCCGTCCCAGCACCCTGAACCCTGAACTGGACGGTTGCACAAGAACGCCTTCACGCATCACCGGCGAAACGCCTGTCATCGCCGTGATGTTGACCTGATGCGTCACCAGCAACCAGCTCTCTTTGGCAGAAATTTGCCTGATCTTCGCGACGACTTGCGCGTTAGCGCTATCAACCACCGCGTTGCCTGAAAACTGTGAATTGAGCGGCCCCCAATCCTCGACCTTAGCGGGCGCGCCCGTCAACAATTGCGCGGTTTCGCGGCAGCGGCACCATTGGCTGGTCAACGTGCGGGCGAAGCTGACCCTGGCCCCGGAAAGGCGCGACGCCATGTCGCGCAATTCGGCACGCCCAGCAACCGAAAGATTGCGCTGCGTAGAACATGTGTCGAGTGTAAAACCGGGCGGATCGCCGATGCCCGACTCGGTCTGTCCATGTCGTAACAAGAGCGCGACGCCGCCTTTGCGCAAAAGCCGATGCGCCTCCTCTTGCGACAGCGCTGCCTGCGCATTGACCGGCGGGAGCGTGAGGCCTGGCGTGATCACCGTGAGCGCCGCGAACGAAGCCCATGAAACAAAAATCGTGCGCCGCATAATTGACTGCATACCGACCCAGACCGCTCCGGCGGCAGCAAGTTCAACCATGCTTATCGATTGCGCAGCCTATATCAACGGCGTTCGTCAGGCTCCGATGGAAATCGAAGCGATCAGTAATTTCCTCGATACGGCGCAGCCCGCAGGTGCGTTCGTCTGGGTCGCGCTGTTCGAGCCAACCGCCGAAGCTCTGGAAAAAATGCAGGAGGAATTTAATCTGCATGAACTGGCCATCGAAGACACCAATCGCGGCTCACAGCGTCCGAAGATTGAGGAGTACGGGTCAACGCTGTTTCTGGTGCTGCACACGATTGAGCAGCACGGGGATGACTTCGTCGATGGCGAGATACATATCTACTGTGGCGAGCATTTCGTATTGACCGTTCGCCATCGTGCCGAAACGGGTTTCAAGGCGTTGCGCATCGAGCTTGAGCACGATCCACAATTTCTAGCGCTCGGGCCCGGTGCAGCTTTGCATGGCTTGATCGACACGGTGGTGGACCGTCTGTTCCCGGAGGTCGATGGGCTAGAAGACCGGCTAGACAAGCTGGAGGAAACGATTTTTGATGCGAGAAACGATAAGCGGATCGCCGCCGAGGCGTTGTACGAACTCAAACGCGACACGATGTGCGTGCGTCGCGCGGTGACGCCACTGGTCGAAATTTGCAGTCGACTGCTAACGCACAAGCACCCGATTTTTCGCGAGGAATTGCGTCCGTATTTTCGCGACGTACTCGATCACGTCACTCGCATACACGAATCCCTGGACAATCTGCGCGACATGGAAAACGGGGCAACGCAAACGAATCTTTCGCTGATCACGCTCGCCGAAAGTGAAGTTACCAAAAAGCTGGCGGGCTGGGGCGCAATCCTAATGGTTCCAACCATCGTGGGAGCCATCTACGGCATGAATTTCAAGCACATGCCGGAGCTGGAATGGGTGTTTGGTTATGCCTTTGCATTAGGTCTGATGGTGGTGGCCAGTGTGGCGCTGTGGGCGTTTTTCCGGAAGATCAAGTGGGTCTAACAAGCGACCTGCCAGAGACTCGTTCCAGGCGCTTTGCGTAGCGCATTAACCCCGACTGCCGACTTGGATATGACGCGTTTCATGACGTCGGAACGGGATCCACTTTCGAGCGTGATGAGCCAATGAAAGTGGTCCGGCATCACGACACAGGCCCACGTCCGCGTACGCGCCTGCGCATCACTTTCCTTGAGCGAACGAACTACGCAATGGGCCATCTCGAAGTCGATTGACAACGGATTGCGATCCGCGGTAGTTGTGGTCAACAAATACGTCTGACCGATCAGAGATACTCGTCCCGACCGCAAGCTTTTGCTATGTGGCACGTCATTCTTCATGGCCACGCTTTCGCGGCTAAAGCCGCTCCCACAATGCGAATGCCAACCCCACGCTTCCGCCTACATCTGCTTAAACAAGTGCGAGAACGGACGGCTGACCTTTAACTGCTCTTTGTGATCTTTCACTTTCACCGTGGCGTCGCCGCGAAAGTCTCGCGTGACGCCTGCGATGGCATTGACGTTGACGATGGTGCCGCGATGGATTTGCCAGAAAATATTGGGATCCAGTTCGTCGAGCATTTCGCGCAGCGGCTTTCTGATCAAGGCTTCTTCACCGGTAGTGACTACGCGGGTGTACTTCTCGTCGGAATTCAGGAACAGCACATCCTTCACGTCGATCAATTTGAGCGTAGAGCCAAGCGAGGCCTTGATCCAGCGCAGGTACTCAACCTGCGCACTAGCGCCGCCCGCCGCGCCGCGCATTTCGCGCTTGAGCGTTGAGATGAGTTGCGACAAATTCTCGGGCAGCGT
>JBBRVM010000340.1:0-4743 GCA_038246865.1 Burkholderiales bacterium | reverse complement strand
TGGCTCGCTGAAATGTCGTCGCGTCTCGCCAAACGCATGCCAGACCATGAGCAGCGCAATGAATTTTTGGTGACCGTTCAATACGAGGCCAGCCGTGCCGGGCTCGACCCTCAGCTCGTGCTGGCAGTAATCAACCACGAAAGCGCATTTCGCAAATATGCGATTTCGTCCGCGTCGGCCCGCGGTTTTATGCAGGTAATGCCGTTCTGGGTGAAGCTCATCGGAACGCCAGAGCACAATCTGTTTCACCTGCGCACCAATCTGCGCTACGGCTGCGTGATTTTGCGTCATTACCTCGATATCGAAAAAGGTGACGTGGTGCGCGCGCTTGCTCGCTACAACGGCTCACTCGGACGTTTCGAGTATCCGAATACAGTGCTCGGGATGCAGGAGAGTCGCTGGAAATGGTCGCCAGCGAAACCGCCGGGTTAATGCACCCTGATCAGGCGGTAGCGTAACGAACCACGCCCTTTCCTGCGCTCTTTGCCTCATACATCGCGGCATCGGCACGACGGATCAAATCGGCAGCCAGGTTAGACAGCGGCGGGTGCATGGCCACGCCAATCGACGCACCAATCACGGCCTCGCCCCGCTCGAAGCGGCACGGTGGAGACAAAGCCTCAAACACGCGCTCCGCCAGCGAACTCGGTGATCCGGGATGCACGTCGGTATCAAGCAAAATCACAAACTCGTCACCGCCCAGGCGCGAGACGAAGTCAGCGGCTCGCGTAACGCTGCGTAACCTGTCGGCTACCTCTATCAGCACCTCGTCACCCGCAGCGTGACCATGCAAATCATTGACACGTTTGAACCCGTCCAGATCGATAAACAGCAATGCCACCGCCTCGCCCGTTCGCTCGGCGCGCGCCAAAGCGTGCGACAAACGCTCGGTCAACCTGCGACGATTGGCGAGCCCCGTTAACGTGTCGTGCGTGGCGATGTGCAGCAATTGTTCTGCGGCCTCGACCCGAGCCGATACGTCTTGTACCAGCGCCTGAACTGAGGTGACTTTGCCCTTGACATTAGTCAACGCCGAATTGAACCAGTCACAGTAAACCGTGTGGCCACGGCTGTGGGTCACCGTCGATTCAACCCGATTGCTTGATTCAACGCCGGAGGTGAGACGGGCGAATGCGGCGACCAGCGACTCGTTTCCATTGGCAATCGTCGGAATACTGAAAAGCGTTTGGCCGACCAGTTCTGCAGGATGCAGTCCGAACATGTCGAATACGCGAGATGAGCAACGCGCAACCCGAAGATTTTCGTCAAGTTCAAACACGGTGAGCGGACTGTTATCCATGTGCGATGACAACCGTTCGTTGGCAGCGCGCAATGCATCTGACGAGAGCTTTAGTTCGTGCACTTTCATCGAACAGGACATGAGGCCGATGACGGCGCCGGCCGCATCGCGCCAGGGCGTCAGCGCAACCGTGAACCAGATGCCGTCGCTCTTCGCCACTTTCGAGCGACGCTCGTAAGTCACGGTTTCGCCCGCCATCGCACGGTCAACGTATGGCTTGAACTCGGTGACATGATCCGGGCCATAGAGCGCAAACAATGACTCGCCAAGCAGCGCCTCGGGCGTCGTAGCGAATGATCTGGCAAACGCCTCGTTGACATACAGGAAGCGCATATAGCGGTCGACCAGCGAGACGCTTGCTCCCAGCGAACGATCCAGGGCGTGCACCAGAATTTCCGACGGCACAAGATGGGCAACGGATGGCAACGGCGGCGACAAAACCGCAGGTGCAGGCTGCGCCAATTCGAGCGGTTGGGTCATGTGAGATACCGACGCGAAGACCATAAGGAAGCCGATGCAGTGCTTTTTGTGCGGTAGTTAGAGGTATGCGGCGGGTGACTTCCGATCATACAATCTATTTTCCGGAATTTTCCTAGTACGAGCAAGCATGGCACACAATTATTCGGCAAAGCGAAATCAGGATCGTGTTCGTTTTGTGGATTGGGACAGTCGTCCTGACCGTGATTTTGCGTGTTTTGGGCTAACGCGAGCGCAGGTTAAAGCCGCGCAAACGAACCTTCAGGGTTACATCATTCTGCCGGGTGATCCTGCTTACAACACTGATCGCATGCTGTTCAATCCGGTGTTCGACGCCTACCCATCGATGATTGTGTATTGCATGGTGGAGAGCGATGTGGCCGTCGCGTTGCAGCTTGCCCTTCAGGGCAGTGCGCCGTTCACCGTGCGATCCGGCGGGCACTGCACGGCGGGCTTTTCAGCGGGTGCTGGTGTCTTGATTGATGTCAGTAACCTCAACGGTGTTTACATCCATCCGCAAATGCCCGCCGCCACCGTGGGTTGCGGTTGCAACTTCGGCACTTTCCGCGCGGCACTAGCCCCTTATGGCCTGCATGTCCCCGGAGGCGAATGCGATGACGTCTGCATTGGCGGCTATGTGCAGGGCGGCGGTTACGGCTTCACGTCGGTCACTTACGGCATGAATTGCGACAACGTGGAATCGGTGCGCGTCATGCTCGCCGGCGGCAGTATCGTCACCGCCACGGCACGCCAGAATGCAGACTTGTGGTGGGCCATGCGCGGCGGCACGGGCGGCAACTTCGGCGTGTTGCTGAGCGTGACCTATCGACTGCGCTCCCTCGGTGACGTGTTTGGCTGGGCGATCATCTGGCCGCTCAGCAATGAACAGCAAATTGAAAACGCAACGGGCGCGCTCATGCTTTTGCAGCAGCAATACATGCGAACCGCAGCGTCGCCAAACCTGAATATTCAGGTGTCGCTCTGCTACCAGCCTGGCATTCAGGGCGGGCTGCCGTTACCACCTGCGCCCATGTATCCGTACCTCATGGTCCGCGGGATCTGGGTGGGCACTGCCGACGACGGTACCGCCGCAATCGCGCCGCTCGCGGCAAGCCCCGGTGCGGTCGTGCAGTGGACCAATGAGACTGACTTTGACACGTTAAACGCGTCGCTCCTGAACGTGCCGTATGGCATGCCGTGTTTTGCCACGGGCACCCCGATGCCGTTCGAGGACAAGGCCTCGCGCATCGTTTCCCGTGACTGGACCGAAGCAGAATGGCGCTCGCTGCTGGACTATTTTGTAACCACACCGAACCCGTATTCATACTTTTATATGGAGTTTTATGGCGGAGCGATCAACGCATACCCCGAATGGGGCAGCGCCTTTGTCCATCGCGACGCGGTGTTCAACGCGGTGCTCGATGTGTTTTGGTGGCAGGAAGCGGATCGCGCCGCATCGCAGGCATTTCTAGTGGGCTGGATGGATTTGATGGAGCCGCTTTACAACGGCCACGTCTACCAAAATTATCCGCGTCTGGATGATCCGAATTACGCTTACAAATATTGGGGAGATGCGCAAGCCTCCCTTTGGGAGGTAAAGCAGAAATACGATCCGGGCAACGTGTTTACGTTTGCGCAGGCGGTTACGCCGGTTTTAGTGGGCGGCGCGCCTGGCAGGGCGACGAGCGCGGCACCTGAATCGCACCGTTCCGCATTGGCGCAGCCGGTTGTTGTTGATGTGAAAGTCAAGTTGGCACGAGCCTGACGCTTCACGTCCCAACTTCTGTAATGGGAGCAGCTCCATCCACTATAAGCTACGAGCAACGATTTCGCGGCTAAAGCCGCTCCCACATTGCCTGCATTGCTGACTTGAAGCTAAATCTCCCGTACGTTGGGCGCTTTGCCCCTTCGCCCACCGGGCCGCTGCACTTTGGCTCTTTGGTGGCCGCAGTCGCCAGTTATGTCGACGCCCGGGCGGTGGACGGACGCTGGTTGCTGCGGATTGAAGATGTCGATGCGCCGCGCTGCTCAAAGGCGGCGGAAATCGAAATTTTGCGCCAGCTTGATGCTTATGGCTTCGAAGCTGATGGCGCAATCAGCAGGCAGAGCGAACACGTGGAGCGCTGCGATTTCGCGCTAATGCAGTTGAGCGACGCAGGACATTTGTTCGCGTGTGTCTGCACGCGAAAAATGCTGGAATTCGCGCCGCGCAACGCGGCGGGTGAAACCGTTTATCCGGGGCAATGCCGGGAACTGGCGCTAGACGAATCGGCGACGACGGCAATGCGACTTCGCGTACCCGATGACGCAGAGGCACAAGTGGTGTTCGCAGATCGTGCGCTCGGTTCGCGCTCGCAAAACATCGCCACTGAAGTCGGTGACTTCATTTTGCGTCGCGCCGATGGACTCTACGCGTACCAACTCGCGGTTGTCGTCGACGACGCCGCACAAGGCATCACCGACGTCGTTCGCGGAGAGGATTTGTTGATGAATACGCCACGGCAGATTTACTTGCAACGCCGCCTTGGCTTCGCGGCCCCGAACTACCTGCATGTACCGCTGGTGAAAAACGAAGCGGGCGAAAAGCTCTCCAAGCAAACACTCGCGACCGCTATCGCATCGGACAACGCAGTTCCGACGCTTCAGGCGGCATGGTCCTTTCTAAGACAGCCCGATGCCGGTCGTGCCACATCGGTCGTGGGCTTCTGGCATCAGGCAATCCCGCTCTGGAATCCAGCGCTGATCCGCTCAGAAGAAAGTGATAACAATCCCTCCAGTCAACGCTGCTAGCAGCGGTGCTGCCGCAAAATCTATAATTAAAGGTTAACCAGAAAAAAGAAAGCAGTTGTTATGACCACTCTTGTTGTGGTGCGCAAAGGCAATATGGCGGCGATTGCAGCTGACTCACTCACCACGTTTGGTGATACGCGTTTGTCCGACAGTTTTGATGCATCGTCGGACAAGAT
>JBBRVM010000339.1:0-4751 GCA_038246865.1 Burkholderiales bacterium | reverse complement strand
TGCTGCACCGCAGATGGCTGCGCCCGCCCAGCCGGCACCAATGACAGCGACGTGCATCATGCGAATGTCGACGTTTTCCAGGCTAGCCAGAGTTTGCGGATCGGGGTCAGTGCGACACGATGCTCCATTACGCGGAAACCGTCACGCTTGATCTCTTCGAGCAGCGCCCGATAGATCGCGCCCATCGCCAGTCCGGGCCGTTGTGCGGTCCGGTCCTCGCGCGGCAGCGCAGCATTTGCGCGATCAAAGCTTGCGATGGCACGGTCGTATTGAAACTGCATCATGCCAACGAAATCGCCCTCGGTACGCTCCTGCAAGAGCGCTCCACCCGGCACGCCAAATTGCGCCAATTCGTTTTGCGGCAAATAGATTCTGCCTCGTCGCGCATCCTCGCCGACGTCGCGAATAATGTTGGTAAGTTGCAGCGCTTCCCCCAGTTCGCGCGCATAGGCAAGCGTCGCCGGGTTATCTCGGGTTCTCATGCCAAAAATTCGGGCGCTGACTTCGCCGACGACGCCTGCCGCCTGATAGCAGTAGCGGCTCAGTTCTTCAAAATTCAGATATCGATTTTTTTCGAGATCCTGCTGCATGCCGTCGATTACGGTGTGAAATGCAGTCTTCGGCAAGTGCATCGTCGCAATGTGTGGCACCAGTGCTTGTGCGACTGGATGTTGCGCGCCGCCGAGATACATAGTGTCGGTTTCGCGTCGCCAGTAGGCAAGTTTGGCACGCGCGACATCCGGGTCAGTCGCGGCATCAACGACATCGTCCACCTCGCGGCAAAACGCATAAAACGCGGTGATTGCGCGCCGCCGCTCATCAGGCAAAAAGCGGAACGCGTAGTAAAAGCTGGAGCCGGATTTGGCGGCTTTTTCCTGGCAGTATTGGTCGGGAGTCATGGGGCGCGCTGTCTGGAAGCCCGAAACCACACGCGGATGGCGTGGCAAAGTACGGGAAGGCTATCGTACCAGCCGAGCTTCGGGCGCTGCCTCACGTCCCAGTCGTTGGCGGCAATCTTGTCGAGGATACGGAGCCCACCCGCAATGGTGAAGGCAATCTCAAGCCGGAAGCGTCCCGATAAGTTAGCCAGCAATGGCGTACCAGCTAACAGCATAGTGCGCGCACGCTCACACTGGGTCTGCATCAACTGCTTGTGCACTGGGTAGGTGGGAAATTGATCGCGTGACACTTTGTGCGTCGCAAACTCGTCGTGGGGCACATAAATTCGGTCGCGCGACGCATCGAGCGCCGCGTCCTGCCAAAAATTGATGAGTTGTAATGCCGTACAAATATTGTCACTTGCGACAAGCGCCTTGGTGCTGTCGACACCGACCAGCGCCAACATCAATCGTCCGACCGGGTTGGCCGAACGTCGGCAGTAATCGAGAAGTTGCTCGTACGACTCATAGCGTTGAACCGTCAAATCCTGTCGGAACGCATCGAGCAGATCCCGAAACGGTTGCGCGGTAATCGCGACGAAACCAGCGTCACGGATGATAGCTAGCCCCCGCACAGTAGGCGCACTGGCTTCTCCGCCACTGAACAAGCCTACCAAGTCGTCATCCAATGCAGAGAGCGTGGTGAGCCGTTCTGCGGCGGTCGCGTTGCCCTCATCGGCAACATCGTCGGCATATCTGGCGAAACGATAAATAGCGATGACAAAGGGCCGTATGGCTCTTGGCACAAGCGCGGAGGCGACCGGGAAGTTCTCGTAATGCTCGTCAACGGTCACGTAGAGGCCATAAGAGTCCATAGGAAACGATAGCTATAATAGAAGGTTATGCGAATGTGGCGGAATTGGTAGACGCACTGGATTTAGGTTCCAGCGCCGAAAGGTGTGTGGGTTCGAGTCCCTCCATTCGCACCAAAGGGCACCTCTAAAAAGCCACTTTTGGGGATGCAGTGAGTTAGGCGCGGGGCGCGCAGCAACCACAATGTACGCTTTGGTACATGAGGATTGCGAGCACCTCGCAACGACACAATGCGCCGCACAAGTGAGTTTTTAGAGATGCCCGAAATTTAATGATTGCGGACTGTCCGGCGGCGCGTCTCTCGCGCCGTCATTTTTTGCGCTCTGCGCAACAGGACAAGCCGTCTGGCGACAACTTTGAGCGAACGCGAGATCGCGTTCGGATGGAAACAAAAACATGTCCACGCAGATTGAGCAACTGAGCACGCTTGAGCGCCGCTTCACGATGACGATCCCGGTCGCCCAGATCGAATCGGAAACCGAGACCCGCATCAAGCGCCTCGCGCGCACCGTCAAGATGTCGGGCTTCCGCCCCGGTAAAGTGCCCGTCAAAATGGTTGCATCGACTTACGGCCCGCAGGTGCGCTCGGAAGTCTTTTCGGACGCCGTGAACAAGAGCTTCGGTGCCGTAGTTGATGAAAATCAATTGCGCGTTGCGGGCTATCCCCGGATTGAACCCAAAGCCGACTCTGAGAACGTGAATGACTATCAGTTCGTCGCTACGTTCGAAATCTTCCCGGATGTGACTTTTGCTGATTTCGCAGCGCTCGAAATTGAGCGCCCAGTGGTGGAAGTCACTGATGAGGACGTCGCACGAACTCTGGAAACGCTGCGCAAGCAGCGCGTTCGCTACGAGGCCAAAGACGAAGCCAGCGAAGAAGGCGATCGCCTGATCGTGGATTTCAACGGCGAGATTGACGGCGTCGCGTTTGACGGTGGTTCAGCCAAAGATTTCACGATGATTCTTGGCGAACGTCGCATGTTGCCGGAGTTTGAGGCCGCTGCGCAGGGGCTTAAAAAAGGCGAAAGCAAGACTTTCACGCTGGCATTCCCAGCGGACTATTTTGGCAAGGATGTCGCCGGTAAGACGGCCACGTTTACGCTGAACGCCAAAGAAGTTGCTCGCCCGATTCTGCCTACGATCAATACCGAATTCGCGAAAGCCTTTGGTATCGCTGACGGCAACATTGATGGATTGAAAAAAGAAGTGCGCGGTAATCTTGAGCTTGAGCGCAAGCGTCGCGTATTCCAGAAAATTCGTGACCAGGTGTTCGCCGGTTTACGCTCGTATTCAACGCTTGAAGTGCCGAAGGCGCTGATCTCCGCTGAAGCAGAGCGCATGGCGACGGCCGCGACTGAGGATTACAAATCGCGCGGCGGCAAGGCTGATGAAGCGATGTCGCGGTCCACTTTTGAGCCAGCTGCCGCCGAGCGCGTCGCGATGGGCTTGATCGTGGGCGAGCTGGTTCGCAGCAACAATCTGCAAGCATCACCACAACAAGTTCGCGCTTTGCTCGACGAACAGGCGCAGAGCTACGAGAAGCCAGAACAAGTAGTCGCTTGGTATTACCAGGATCAACGCCGCCTGTCTGAGTTTGAGGCGATTGCACTCGAACAAAATGTGGTGGATCATGTGCTCAAAGTTGCGAAGACGAGCGATAAGGCGCAGCCTTTTGCCGATCTGATTGGTCAGCAGCCCGCGTAGCTTCAGGCGCTCGTAGATATCACGCGATTTGCGGGCCAACGAGGCTCCTGCGCGCCTCTTGAAACTGCGCGGATCGGCACCACCCTTGATCTCTGGGCGGACTTGACAGAATCGGGTTCGTCCGACCGCGGACAATTGTGCCCGACAAGACATATCATGTGAACGAAGCGTGGCTCCTCCATAGGGCTGCGCACAAGCACAAGCAAAAGGACTCATCATGACGAACTGGATTCCCCCTGGCGCAATGGCTGGCGGGTTTGGCGAAACTTTCGGTACTAGCGCTCCCCAAGGCTTGGGGCTCGTACCTATGGTGATTGAGCAGAGTGGTCGTGGCGAGCGCGCGTTCGACATTTACTCGCGACTGTTGAAGGAGCGCGTCATTTTTCTGGTCGGGGCCGTGACCGACGAGACCGCGAATCTGATCGTGGCGCAATTGTTGTTCCTCGAATCGGAAAATCCGGACAAGGACATCAGTTTCTACATAAATTCTCCGGGTGGATCGGTATCGGCCGGAATGGCGATTTTTGACACGATGCGATTCATCAAGCCTGACGTAAGCACTCTGTGTGTTGGCATGGCGGCGTCAATGGGCGCGTTCCTGCTTGCTGCAGGCGCCAAGGGAAAGCGATTTGCGCTGCCGAATTCGACCGTAATGATTCATCAGCCCTCCGGCGGGTTCTCGGGGCAGGTATCAGATATCGAGCGTCACGCCAACTACATTGTCCGACTGAAAAAGCGCTACAACCAGCACATGGCGGACTTTACAGGCCGAACGATCGAAGAAGTGGACAAAGCGTCTGATCGTGACAATTTCCTTACCGCCGAAGAGGCTGTGGAATTCGGCATGGTGGATCGGGTTCTGGCGTCTTCGCGCGCTGAAATCGCCTAACGTTTCGCTTATCGGTCGGTCTCGGAGATTGCGCACGAGCTCGCCACTATCTGATAGAGCGGTTTACATAACTCCTTTGCCTCGTACAAAGCGCTACACTGACACGAACGCGTGCCGGTCACGCTGATTAATTTATCCCTATGGCCGAGAAGTCTACGAGCGACAAGCTCCTTTATTGTTCGTTTTGCGGCAAAAGCCAGCACGAAGTCCGCAAGCTGATCGCTGGCCCGTCCGTGTTCATCTGCGATGAGTGCATTGACCTGTGCAACGACATCATCAAGGAAGAAGTCCAGGCTGAAACTGTTGAGCGCGTCGGCTCTAAGCGCCTGCCCACGCCGCATGAAATTCGCGAAAAACTTGATCAATATGTGATCGGTCAGGAGCACGCGAAAAAAATCCTTTCGGTC
>JBBRVM010000338.1:0-4785 GCA_038246865.1 Burkholderiales bacterium | reverse complement strand
AGTCCGACGTACTGGCGTTTTGATGAGGACATGCAACCATGTACAATTTATCCGACATCTTGGGCATTTTGGAAAAACTGCCAACCTTCAACAAGGCATCTTACTTTCCGACCAATGCCGTGGCGGCGGAGCCCGGAACGCTACCTGGCGCGCCGTTGGGTAGCCAATTTGGCGAAACCGATATAGCGCAAGCCGCCGATTCAGACCTACCACCTGAAATCCTGGCGATCCTCGCCGATCCCGGCGACGAGAAACTTAGTAAGCCGCTGCCATAACCGCAGTTGAATTGAGCAAAAAAGCCGAGTGCGCCGAGTTGACGTGACGGGGCAAACCGCCGGTCGCCCCCGCCGCGTCGGCGCGACCTAATTCCCCCCAGGCGTGCTCATCGACCCCAAAATCGAAGCGTTGATTGATCGCTCGAGATAGCTGCGAGGTTTCCCCCGCAGCTATCAATTTTATTCACCGCACTCGGGAAGCGACAAAAGATTGTTGACCGTTGTCGTGTCCGCTACGGTTCGCAGGTATTTACGGCCATTTGGGCCGACCGGCTGAACGAAGAAGCTGTTACCAGGCCGTTCCAGCCAAGCAATTGCGTCATCTAACGCCCACCTCGAAATACCGTTGCCCACGTGAGAAATTCTCTCGTGAATGCTGGTACGATTGGTCTTGTTGATGCAGCGAACTTGGATGCGCATCGGCATCTCCATTATGTGGAGAAAAAGCCGACGCAAGTTGACTTCGAATTCGCGACTGTGCGATTCTTGGGTTGCCCGTCCTGCAATCGACCTCTCCGGTAGATCTTGACGCGGGAACGTTTGATTTGCAGATCGAGCGGTCCCATCCGACTCGTATACGCAACGACGCGGACAACTTTGCTGACTAGAGCCGTGGAGTTCAAGGCACGGCTTGCCTTGTCCAGAGCTTCTCAACATGTTATTTGGCAGCTTCCGCTGAAATCTTCGAACCATTGTATTTGTCGAGGACCTGATCGGCTCGGCACGCGCAACGCGTTAGCGTAACGACCGCAACGCCGTAAGTTGGTGGCCAGCCGCATCGAAATTCGACGGATCGAGCCAACGCTGAAACTCAGCCAGGATCACACGCCAATCGCCATCGAGCATCGCAAACCACGCCGTATCTCGGTTACGGCCTTTGACCACGCGGTGCTGGCGGAAGGTGCCTTCATAACGAAACCCGAAACGCTCGGCCGCCCGGCGTGACGCGATATTGGCCGCGTCGCATTTCCACTCGATCCGGCGATAGCCAAGTTCGTCGAAAGCGTGCGCAAGCAGAAGAAAAATGGCCTCGGTTGCCGCTATGGTCCGCTGAAGCCGCCGCGAGAAATGAACATGCCCGATCTCGATCACGCCGCTCGGCGCGTCGATCCGCATGAACGCGAGAATGCCCGTTGCCGGGCCTGTTGACCCCTCGTCCGCACTGTCCCGGATCACATAAACGAGCGGGTCGGACCCCGCCGACACCTGCGAGAGCCAATTGCTGAGGGCCTCCACAGTCTGGAACGGCCCATAGGGAAGATAATCCCAATCGCCATTTTTCGACGCCGATGCATACGCCTCGAACAATGACGGAGCATCCCGCTCGACCTGGAGTCGGTTGAGGCGACAGTAGCGTCCCACTAGCGTGTCGCCAGCTGGCTGCGGTCTCGCAGTCCAGTCCGGCATCTCATGGCAATCGGCCATACTCCTCCGTCAGCGTCAGGGATTAGTTCCCCCCAGGCGTGCTCATCGACTGGAAGAATTCGCCGTTGGTCTTTGTCTTTTGCAGCTTGTCGACCAGGAACTCGATCGCGTCCATCGCTCCCATCGGGTTCAAGATACGACGCAGAACATAGATTTTGCGCAGCTGGTCCCGCGGGATGAGCAGGTCTTCTTTGCGCGTACCAGACCGGGCAACGTCGATCGCCGGGAACACGCGCTTATCAGATACCTTACGGTCAAGAATGACTTCGCAGTTGCCGGTGCCTTTGAATTCTTCGAAGATCACTTCGTCCATACGCGAACCGGTTTCGATCAGCGCAGTTGCGATAATCGTCAGCGACCCGCCCTCTTCGATGTTGCGTGCCGCACCGAAGAACCGTTTCGGCCTTTGCAATGCGTTGCTGTCAACGCCACCGGTCAGCACTTTGCCCGATGACGGAACGACCGTGTTGTAGGCGCGGCCAAGGCGCGTGATGCTATCGAGCAGGATGACGACGTCGCGCTTATGCTCGACCAACCGTTTTGCTTTTTCGATCACCATTTCAGCAACTTGCACATGGCGCGTTGGCGGCTCATCAAACGTCGAGGCGACCACTTCGCCCTTCACTGATCGCTGCATATCGGTGACTTCCTCGGGCCGCTCGTCGATCAACAGCACGATTAAAAAGCATTCTGGGTGGTTCTTGGCGATCGAGTTGGCGATGTTTTGCAACAAGACCGTTTTACCGGTGCGCGGTGGAGCGACGATGAGTGCACGCTGGCCTTTGCCGATCGGCGCAACGATATCGATGACCCGGGGAGACAAATCTTTGACAGTGGGATCTTCGGTTTCCATTTTCAGCCAGCTGGTTGGATACAGCGGCGTAAGGTTGTCGAAGTTGACCTTGTGTTTCGTTGCTTCCGGCTCTTCGAAGTTAATCTTGTTGACTTTGATTAATGCGAAATAACGCTCGCCATCTTTCGGCGCGCGGATATGCCCGTCAACGGTATCACCAGTACGCAGGGCGTACCGCCGGATCTGGGCTGGCGCCAAATAGATGTCATCGGGCCCCGCCAGATAGTTAGCGTCGGGCGAGCGCAAGAAGCCAAAGCCGTCGAGCAGCACTTCAACGACGCCCGTCCCGATGATCTCGGTGTCTTGGGCCGCCAGCTGCTTCAAAACGGCAAACATCAATTCTTGCTTGCGCAAGGTTGACGCGTTTTCTACGCCGACTTCCTCGGCGTAGGCAAGCAGCTCGGTCGGCGACTTAGCCTTCAAGTCTTCGAGCTTAACTTCGGTCATGGGGAAAGGGGCTCCGGGAGGACAGCCGCATTTCAATTCTGCAAATACAGCAGAACAGACCAGTGGCTCCGGATCGCGAAGCCAAGCCAGATGCGGCGATGTCAAAGCGGTCAATAACCGCAATTAAACGAGGGGACGAACGTGTTCGTGAAGGAAGCTAAAGCACGCGAGCCGAGGCCGCGTTACAGGCTTGACGGTGGCAACGATGCCGACGGCCAAACCTGTGTTCCGCGCAACCTGAGCAGTAACGCGGCATTGGTTTACTACCAGAGTTCCTGTTTGACTGAAAGGGGTTAGTGCGTAGGCCGTTATTTTTTCGCCGCCATAATGCTCTAGGCGATGGCCAATGCGATGGCGGGCCTCCACGATACTTTGACTTTTGACGGTCTCGGATTGCCCTCAAGAAGTCGTCGAAACCATTGAACCCGTTGCCAGAGAGGCTTAACTCCCGTCCCGGAGGCACCGCTTCTGGATGTAATATGGAGCCGACAATGGCAGCGACCGCAACAGCCACATCGGAAAAAAAATCGTTCGAGGCCGAAGTTGGCCGTTTGCTGCACCTGATGGTGCACTCGGTCTATACCGAGAAGAACATTTTTCTCCGCGAGCTGATCTCAAACGCATCGGATGCCTGCGACAAGCTCCGATACGAAGCGATCTCAAATGCTGGCCTGCTTCCTGACGGCGACCGACTTGTAATTACGCTTCGCCCGGAAGTGGACACGGGCACGCTTATTATTGCCGACAATGGCATCGGGATGGACCGCGATGAATTGATCTCAAACCTCGGGACGATTGCCCGGTCGGGGACACGTGCGTTCCTGGAACGGCTCGGCGAAAAATCTGAAGGCACGGCTCTCATTGGCCAATTTGGCGTGGGGTTCTATTCCGCTTTTATGGTCGCCGACGAAATCGAGGTGATCTCTCGTAAGGCTGGTGCTGGCGTGGCCAACGTGTGGGCCTCCAATGGCGCTGACGGCTTCACAGTCCGTGCCAGCACGAGCGAGGAAGCCGCGAGCGTCACGCGTGGCACAGAGATTCGGCTGAAACTAAAACCGGACTGTTTGTCTTTTCTGGAGGGTGCGACGCTCGAACGGATCGTGAAAACCTACTCGGATCATATTTTATTTCCCGTCGAGCTTGCACAAACAGACCTGACGCCACGCCAAATCAACGCGGCAAGCGCGCTGTGGCAGCGGTCCAAATCGGAAATCACCGCGCAACAATATACTGAAGCTTACCAATCGCTGGCGGGTGCCTACGACGACCCGCGGTTGACGATCCATTATCGGGCCGAGGGTCGGCTATCGTATGCGGTGATGCTGTATGTGCCAGGCGAGCGCCCCTTCGACCTTTACGACCCGGGCCGAAAGGGGCGCGTCAAGTTATACGTCCGGCGCGTGTTTATCACCGAAGACGCCGACTTGATGCCGACGTACCTGCGGTTCATGCGCGGCGTTGTCGATAGCGAAGACCTGCCTCTCAATATTAGCCGCGAGATGCTCCAGTCGAGCCCGACTGTAATGCAAATGCGCAAGGCGCTGACCTAACCGCAAAGACTCTGAATTTCCAGGAAAAAAATGCCGCGTCGATGACAAAGGCACGAAATGAATTCTATGAACCGACCGTAATAAATCCGCCCGTCCGCGACGACGAAGGAATTTTTGGACCGGTTACATTCATTGCGGTAAGCTCCGTCATCAATGCGAAGCAATAGTCCCTGCGAACGAACGCGCGTGAAACTATTTTTCTTGAAGGCGAGCAATGAAGAAATAGTCCTTGCCT
>JBBRVM010000337.1:0-4810 GCA_038246865.1 Burkholderiales bacterium | reverse complement strand
GCCTACATGAAGCACGTGCAGGACAACGCGGAAGAGAGCGTCCGTCGCGTCATTCACAAACTCACCGACGGCGAGTTCGGCGTTGATCTCGACGACGGCAGTCACATTCACGTCAAGGTCTCGATCAATCGTGAAGCGCGCACGGCGAAGGTAGATTTCACCGGTACCTCGGCGCAGCGCCCAAGCAATTTCAACGCCCCGCGCAGCGTCAGTCGCGCAGTGGTGCTGTACGTTTTCCGCACGCTGGTCGATGACGAAATCCCGATGAATGCCGGTTGTCTGAAGCCCATCGAAATCGTCATCCCCGACGGCAGCATGTTGTCGCCCGGGTATCCGGCCGCCGTGGTCGCGGGCAACGTGGAAGTGTCGCAGGCCGCGACCAACTGCCTGTACGGAGCGCTCGGTGTTCTCGCCGGTGCGTACGGCACGATGACCAACTTCACCTTCGGCAACGACGAATACCAATACTACGAAACCATCTCCGGCGGCTCCGGCGCAGGCCCCACGTTCGACGGCACCAGCGTCGTGCAATGCCACATGACCAACTCGCGCCTGACCGATCCCGAAGTGCTCGAATTCCGCTACCCGGTGCGCGTCGATTCACACACCATCAAGCTGGGCACCGGTGGCAAAGGCAAGTTCCACGGCGGCGACGGCGCAGATCGCCGTATCCGCTTCCTCAAACCCATGACCGCCGCCATTCTCGGCAACAATCGAGTTAATCGACCGCACGGAATGGCAGGCGGCGAACCCGGCGCTGCGGCGAAAAACTGGGTTGAACGAACCGACGGTTCACGCGAAGACTATGGACACATTTGCGAAGTCGCGATGAACAAGGATGACGTGTTCGTGATCCAGACGCCGGGTGGTGGGGGATTCGGGCATTTGTAGGCTGGAACGCTTGCGGTTCCACCGAGCGCGGTTGCCTACAACGATGGTGGAACCTCTGCGGGCATCCACCGTACGTCGCCTAATCTGCTTCGGTGCAGAGTTCCTTTAGCTGCATCGCCAAATCATTGAAACTTCCGCAAATGTCGTAGTCGGCATCAAAATAGTCCTGATGATCGGCCACAAACTCTACGGTTGGCCTCAGGTGCGAGTCGATTTTTCTAACGCTGCCGGGATCTTGTTTTTCCCGCTCTACCAAAAGGCGCAGAAACGGACTTGCGGAGTCGGGATCTCCGCGCGCGTCTTCCGACATTACGTACTGCGAGTAAGCGAAGACGTAGTACTGAAATGCAGGACGCGGCATGAATTGAAGTTCGTCGGCACGGCTGATCGACTGCGCACCACCAAAGTAGCGCTGGACGTCGTCATTTGATTTTCCAAACTGAAGCTTGTGTGCGTGGCGCACGTCGAGGTCGGCCTCGTAGCCTTGCCAGTCGGTCGAATTCGGAATCTCCAGTTTGTGATTCGACATAGACATACGGCTGAGAAGTTTTGACGGGAATCGATAGTCCAGGAACAAATTATTGATTGAAAGTTCAATTCTTACTTGCGGTTCTGACCACCGCCAGTATCTCCATCAAGCTTACGTGAATCGCACGCAGCGCTTCCAGCTGCGCTTGTTCCGTGCT
Organism: Burkholderiales bacterium; assembly: GCA_038246865.1. GTDB lineage: Bacteria > Pseudomonadota > Gammaproteobacteria > Burkholderiales > Casimicrobiaceae > Casimicrobium. Next base: position 3,233 of record JBBRVM010000337.1, on the reverse strand, counting down.
ACCGCCAGTCGCAACCCCATTCGAACCAACACGCTTCATCTCATCCCGAGCCGCCAGAATCCGCGCACGAAAATCATGCGCATCAATGATGCCGATGAACTTCATATCGTTGGCCTGCCCGGCGCTGTGACCTGCGGTTTCGAATTTCAGAATGCTCAGGTTGAAGCGCTTGAGTAGTGGGCCTTCGATGAACGTCACGTCCTGAATATTTTCGAGTGGAATGGTCTTTTCCACGGTCACGAAAATGCCCTTTCGATAGCGCAGCGCTCGCGGCGTCAGTTCGCATTCGAGCTTGTCGAAATAGTGCCGCGCCCACGATTGCCCGATGCCTAGAAACCAGAGGATCGCGAACGGAATACCGATGACGGTGACGAGCATGCTGAAGCCGACGCTCAGCACGAGATACGGGCGGATGAGTGGGTTGAAACGGGTGTGCAAGGGCAGTTGAGCTGCGGCGGAATTCATGGTCGGCAAACTTGTGTAGTTGGACACACCGACATTTTGCGGGCAAACGTAGCCGTAGCGTTCCTGATGCGACAAATCGACCGTAAGCCACGCCCACAGGCAAAATAGCACGATGAAAACCATCTACAACGCAGCGCATAGCCAGCATAGGGCTGAACACGAATTTTTTCGAGGCGAGAAGGTGCCCGCCTTCGAAAAGCCAGAGCGTGCGGATTGGGTACTCGCTGCGGTCGAACGCACGAAACTTGGCGAAATCATCGCGCCTACAGTGCATGGCGATGAAACGATTCTCAAAGTTCACAGCGAACGTTATGTGAAGTTCCTTCGAGGCGCACATACTGCATACCTTGCGCTCGGTGGCAAGGGCGACGCGTTCCCGGCCACCTGGCCAATTCGCGGCATGCGCTCGGACGTCGAGCCTAAAAACTTCGCGGCACGCATGGGGTTGTACTCGTTCGACGCGGGCTCGCCGTTGACCGCTGGTACGTGGACAGCAACGCGCGGAGGGGTTGATTGCGCGCTCACCGCCGTGGATTTGATGAACGGGGGCGAGCAAAGCGCTTTCGTGCTCACGCGTCCGCCGGGGCACCACGCGGGCAAGGATTTTTTCGGCGGATACTGCTTCCTGAATCATGCGGCGATTGCGGCGCAGGCCTTGCGCGATTCAGGTTGTGCGCGTGTCGCAATTCTGGACGTGGACTATCACCACGGTAACGGCACGCAGGACATTTTTTACGAGCGCAACGACGTGTTCTTCGCGAGCATTCACGGCGACCCGATGACCGAGTATCCATTTTTCCTGGGGCATGCGGATGAGCAGGGCAGCGGTGCGGGCCAAGGGTTCAATCTGAACCTTCCGTTAGGGGCTGGCAGTCCCGTCGAAACGTGGTTCGCTGCGCTGGATAACGCGCTGGCGAGCATCATCAAATTCAAACCCGACGCACTCGTTGTTTCGCTCGGCGTCGACACGTTTGAAGGTGACCCGATCTCTCATTTCAAGCTGAAAACTTCGGACTATCCGCAGGTGGGGGAAGCCATCGCCCGGCTCAAATTGCCGACGCTATTGGCGATGGAAGGTGGCTACGCGGTCGCCGAAATTGGCGACAACGTGGTGGGCGTACTGCGGGGTTTTGCCGGGCGCTGACCGGACATCGACTCAGTTTCGCTTCGGCATCGGGATAGTCGGACTCCCCAACAACCCCTTGGTCGCGATCATCAGGCCGAGTTGAATGAGGAAATCCAGCAGCGAGAACTTGCTGTCGTCAGCTTTGGTCGCGCTGATCACTTCGCACTGAGCACCCGTCGCAAAGAGAAGCGCGTTTTCTGATCCCTCAGCCCGCGTGGTCAAGATTGCCTCTTCGTTGCGCACATATTCGTGGCAATACTTCGTCGTGATGGTGATCTTGCTGCCCTCGACGGCGTACTGATCAGTCGCCTTTCGGGTGACGCGAATCGTGGCTTCCTGGCTGATGGTCTGCGTTTGCGCGAAGAGTGACAACGGCGGCGTCGCCAGCGTGACGATGAGTGTGGCGGCAACGATGCGTTTGCAGAAATTCATGGAGCGAACGCTATCACGGCAGGCGACGCGATGCGAGTGCTAAATTGTTCTGTTGTGGAGATCAGCTTTTCGCTGTAACCGTTAAGAAACAAGGGCTGAGTGGCCAAAAGACAAAAGGTCGACTATTGCACGATATCGGCCTTAGCCCCCAATCAGCGGTAATTCCAGAGAAAAGCTGCTGAAGAAGGTCATATCAAGCGTCACGGCAATCAGGCGATTACACCGCCGCCGAGACAGACGTTGTCGCGATAAAGTACTGCGTATTGGCCCGGAGTCGGGGCCCATTGCCCTTCGTGAAAATTGAGCGTCGCGTTCGCATGCGAGCTATCGGCGGGCAAATATTCGCAGGCCGCATCGGGTTGACGGTAGCGCGTCTTGCCGCCGTAGCCACACTTGGCGTCTGTGCCGCCGCCATTGCCTGTGGCCGGATCGCTGCCAGAAATCCAGTGTGTGTTCACAAGCGGTACGTCGGTCTTTCTCAGCGCCGGATGCTCGCGACCCTGCACGACGATCAGCAAATTTTTCGCCATATCTTTGCCCGCGACATACCAGGGCTCGCCCGAGCCCGATTGCGATCCGCCGATGTGCAGGCCGCCGCGCTGACCAAGCGTGTAATACGCGAGCCCCTGATGCTGGCCAACGTGTTCGCCTTCGGGCGTGACCATTTTGCCGGGCGTTTTCGGCAAATACCGTTCAAGGAACTCACGGAACGGTCGCTCGCCGATAAAGCAGATCCCCGTAGAGTCCTTTTTGGCGAAATTCGGAATACCTTCGCGCTCGGCAATCGCGCGCACTTCGCGCTTGGGGATGTTCGCCAGTGGAAACATCGCCTTCGAGAGCTGCGCCTCAGTCAGCCGATGCAGAAAGTACGACTGATCTTTAGTGGCATCAAAGCCCTTCAAAAGCTCAAAACGCCCGTCGGTTTCGCGGACGCCAGCGTAGTGGCCGGTCGCGATCTTGTCCGCCCCCAGCCGCATTGCATGATCCAGAAAAGCCGCGAATTTGATCTCCGTATTGCAAAGCACGTCCGGATTCGGCGTGCGGCCCGCCTGATACTCGGCCAGAAAATACGAAAACACGCGGTCTTTGTATTCGTTGGCGAAATTGACGACTTCGATGTCAATACCGATGTGATCGGCCACGCTCACCGCATCGACCAGATCCTCACGCGTCGAGCAATATTCGCCGTTGTCGTCGTCTTCCCAGTTCT
>JBBRVM010000336.1:0-4819 GCA_038246865.1 Burkholderiales bacterium | reverse complement strand
GATGTGGATCGGCAACTTGATGCTGGTTATTTTGAACCTGCCGCTGATCGGCATCTGGGTTCAGCTGCTGAAGGTGCCGTACCGGCTGCTGTACCCGGCTATTCTGGTGTTCTGCGCCATCGGCGTTTACTCGATCAACAACAACGCGTTCGACGTGACCGTCACCGCGGCGTTCGGCCTGCTCGGGTACGTGTTCTACAAGCTGCGCTGCGAACCGGCGCCGTTGATTCTGGGCTTCATTCTCGGCCCGATGATGGAAGAGAATCTGCGACGTGCGATGTTGTTGTCGCGTGGCGATCCGATTGTCTTCCTGCAACGTCCGATCAGCGCCACGATGCTCGTGCTGTCGCTGATTTTGCTGATTATTCTGGCGCTGCCAGCGATCCGGAAAAAACGCGACGAGACGTTTGTCGAAGAATAGTTCTCGCGACCTTCCGCAAAAACGGGCACTTCGGTGCCCGTTTTTGTTTTCGCCGAGTATTCATTAGACGCTTGTTTTGCTCGGGAACGCCCGAGAACCGGGGCTCAGTTCGTGGTGACGCGATGACTGGCAAGATCGACAAGCTGCCAGACATAACTGTGAAAGTCGTTTGAGCCATCTACGAACCCAACAGCTTTGGACTGAAACAACCGTCAGTCAGGGGCCAGCGCTCAATAGCGAGTTAAGTCAACTCTTGCTGATATGTACATCCAGCCCTTGATCATAGTTGCTTTCAACAAAAAGCTGCTGAGCCATGCTGGCCAAACGGATGCTCCACTGCGGGCGCTTCCCGACGGGCATTGCGGACACAAATCAGAAATGGAAAACTGAGCACGGTGACGGCGTGCCGCATTGCAGCACGCAGATCGCTTTATTCGAAGTCAGGAATCGGCGGCGTACCCGGCGCACCGCCCTCGGTGCGTGGCGCAGCACCTGCGCCCGGCCCGCGACCACGACGACGGCGGCCGCGCTTGGCGTCAGCGCCGCCCGCCACCGCGACGTTGCCGCCCGCTTGCGGGTGGCCAGCGTTACCGCCATTCCCGACGTTGCCTGCGTTCGTACCATTACGACCGCCGCGTCCGCCGCGGCTGTTGCCGCCACGGCCCACATTGCCGCCTCGACCCGAGTCAGCACCGCCACCCGAATTTCCACGGTATCCGGGTGCAACGTTACCGTTCACCTCGCCATTGGCACCACGCTTGACCTTGTTGCCCGGTGTGCGCTGGCGACGACCGACCGTTTGCATCTCCGTTGCGCCGCCGAAGCCGGGGAATTGTTGCTGCTGCAGCGGGGCTGGCGTCGCGCCTGCACCCGTGCGAAAGCGTGGGCCGCCGCGCCCATTTTGGCCGGCACCCGCACCGCCTCGGCCGCCCTGACGGCGACCGTCACGGCCCTGCCCTGTTCCAGCGTCGGCCGGGGCAGAGTTGTAGATTGCCTCGTGTTCGGTCGCCGAGCGCATTGGGCCGAGCGGTTGCTGAGGAATGCGATTGCGACCACCGAAGCGCGCCGCTTTTTCGAGCTTCTTCTTCGAGCGTAAACCGACCGATTCGAGAATCTCAAACGTCTCGGCTTCATCGAGCAATTTCGATTGTCCTCGCTTCAGCCACGACGGCATTTGTACGCAGCCATAGGTCGTGCGGATCAGGCGACTCACGACTAGACCCATGTGCTCAAACATGCGCCGAACTTCGCGGTTTCGGCCTTCGTTCAGAGTGACGCGATACCAGTGGTTTGCCGCATCGCTATCGCGGTCAATACGATCCAGCGAGAGCAAGCGCGCAGGTCCGTCATCAAGCTCGATGCCATCCATCAACGCGTCTTCCTGCTCCGGCGTCAGTTCGCCCAGAGTGCGCACTGAATATTCGCGCAGAATTTCGTAGCGTGGATGCATGAAGCGATTGGCCAGTTCACCATACGTGGTGAAAAGCATCAGGCCCTCAGAGTTGTAGTCGAGACGACCGACCGCAACCCACTTGCCGTGGTCGGGTCGTGGTAGGCGGTCAAAAACGGTGTCCCTCTGCTCGGGATCATCGCGGCTGACGATTTCGCCGGACTGCTTGTGATAAATCAGGATGCGCGGATTGTCGTCACCCAGCTTGACGGTGACCTTGCGCCGATTGACGTGAACACGATCCTGTTCGTTAACGATCTGGCCGACGCGGGCCTTGACGCCATTGACATCCACCTCGCCGCGCTCGATTGCCGCTTCCATGTTGCGACGCGAGCCTAAGCCCTGCTGCGCGAGGACTTTGTGCAGGCGTTCGCCGTCGCGTTCGCCCTGATCATTGACGCCGGAAACGACTTCTGTTTCCGACGGCTCAATGGCGTTGCCTTCGTCGTCGAACATCGCCACAGCGGGCTGGATCATGCGGTCGCGCGGGCCGTGGCCGATGCGAACTGGAGGTGCGCTTTGGGCGCGCTTTTCACGATGATTGCGATTACGTCGCGCAGAGCGATCCATCGGACGGCTTGGGTCGCCGAACGCGCCGGGATTGGGGCCAAACGCGGCCGTATCGTCGCCGGAATCGTCAAGCACCCAGTTGGTGATGCGTGGCGTCGCGGACGCAAGCTCACCGTCAACGACTGAGGTTACGGCTGCATTGGGATCGTAAGGCGCGCGCGGTTGCCGCGGGCCGTTGCGATCATCCGAGCCTGAGCGCGCGTTGCGTCCGCGACCGCCGCGACGATTACGGCGGGGGCCGCGCTCGTTGCGCTCCGACGGGAGCCCGTTATTCGCGCTGTCGGCTGCGGGCGCGAGATCCGTCGCACCTGCATTAGCTGAATGGTCGCCATCGATACGGGGCGCGCTGTCGTTAGCGACGAATGCTGCGCCCTCAGTACCGGCGGCGCCGTCGATTGCCTGAGGGCGCTGAACGCGGGGTTCACGCGGTGGGCGCGGCTGACGTGGCTCGCGAGGTGGGCGAGCAGGCCTGACCTGCACCTCGCCCGAAACGTCCGATACGCCAGGCACTGCTTGTGGTGCTTGTCCGTCGGCGCTCGCCTCAATCGATTGCGAATCCGGTGGCACGCCGTCAGGAGCGACAGTACGAGGACCCCGTTGCTGGCGCGGTGGCCTTGCGGGTCGTCCGTTCTCGTTGGCGGCAGTGCCTGCGGGACGATCAGCGCGCGGTGCTCGCGCACCTTGCGCACCCTGCTTCAGTTTCTTCGCGTACGCTGGATCGACGTTGCCGTTCACATCCCCCGGTTCGTGATCATCAAAACTGCCAGCGTCGGAATCATGCATGTCATTCATCTTTAGTGAACGGTTGGGGGTACGGCGACGGAAACGGTGGGAATCATGGTCTCTCCAGGGGGAACTTCGAACAACTCATCGTCTGAGTTTTGGGTGGCGGCCACGAGTGCCTCGGAATCAATCGATAACGCCAGCGCAATGTCGATACGCGCCTGCTCCGGATACACCGGCTCATGCGGCACTTCCGGCAACTCAAGCGCGGGATGCGCATCAAGGTCAGCCAGTGGTGGCAATTCAGACAAGGAGCGCAAACTCAGGTCGTTCAAAAATTCTTTGGTCGTGGCGTACAGCGCGGGCCGACCCGGCGTGTCTTTGTGGCCAATAACTTCCACCCAACCGCGATCTTCCAGCGCCTTCAGGATGTTGGTCGACACGGCCACGCCGCGAATCGCTTCGACTTCGCCGCGCGTGGCGGGCTGTCGGTAGGCGATGATGGCGAGCGTCTCCATCACGGCGCGCGAATATTTCGGCGGCTTTTCCGGCGTCAGTCGATCAATGTTGACCTGCATTTCTGTGCGCGTCTGAAAGCGGTAGCCCGAGGCGACCTGCGTGAGCTCGATGCTGCCGCGCTCTTTCCATTCGGCGGTGAGATCGGCCAGCAAAAGGCGCACCGTTTCGGTGGGCACCGGCGGATCAAAAACTTTGGCGATTTCGTCTAGCGGAAGTGGCTCGTGGCTGGCCAGCAAGACCGTTTCCAGTACGCGTTTGGCGTGGGTGAGTTCGTCCAATGAAGGGCTCTATGGTTTATGGGCAATGGAGAACGCCATTGCGAACGCCCCTAAAAACGAAAAAGCAGTGAAAAAGTGCTACGCCGCTTCGTCATTCGCCGCACTTGTGCTGGTGGCCGCAACCATCACTCCACCGTCACCGGCGAGTTGCACATAAATGGGACTAAAGGGTTCAGTTTGCGCGACCGAGATCAGTCGTTCGCGCGCTAACTCAAGAATCGCGAGGAAGGTGACAACGACCAGTGGTACGGTCGCCGTTTCCTCGAACAGTTGCGCGAATTCTACATGCACACCGGGTTTAAGCTTGCGGAGCAGAAAACTCATGCGCGCGCGAACCGACAATTCGTCACGGGAAATGAGGTGAGTTTTATTGAGTTTGGCTCGCGCGAGAATCCAGCCCCAGGCGCGGCGCAGGTCATCCGGCTCAACGTCCGGCATCCGCATTGAGGTCTGTTTTTCGAAGATGACCTGCACGATAGCGTAGTCTCGTTCAGCTTGCGGCAGATCGTCCAGACCGGCAGCAGCAAGCTTCATTTGCTCGTATTCGAGCAAGCGCTTGACCAGCGCCGCACGCGGATCGGCCTCTTCCTCAACCGTCACCGGTGGCCGCGGCAGCAACATACGCGACTTGATCTCGATCAGCATCGCCGCCATCAGCAGATATTCGGCGGCCAGCTCGAATCGCTGCGAAGATTTCATCTTCTCCACGTAGTCCAGATATTGCCGCGTCAGCGCCGCCATCGGAATGTCTAAGATGTTCAGATTCTGCTTACGGATGAGATAGAGCAGCAGGTCCAGCGGGCCCTCGAAGGCGTCGAGGAACACCTCCAGCGCTTCCGGCGGAATGTAGAGATCCTT
>JBBRVM010000335.1:0-4854 GCA_038246865.1 Burkholderiales bacterium | reverse complement strand
TGTCGGCGTCACACAACGCGATGTAGTGCTTGACGGTCGGGCACTTCGGCGCGATGGCCTTGATCAGTGGCAAAAACGACATGTCGAAAAACATGATTTCGTCTTCGGCATGATTCACAATCCACGCCATCTGATCGGGATGCAAACGCGGATTCACCGTGTGCAACACACGCCCCGAACCGGATACACCATAATAAAGCTCAAAGTGGCGATAACCATTCCAGGCGAGCGTTGCCACGCGTGACGATTGCGCGATCTGCATCGCGTTCAGCGCGTTGGCGATCTGCTTGGCGCGGCGATTCACCGTCGCGTAGTTGGTGCGGTGAATGTCGCCCTCGACGCGCCGCGAAACGATCTCAGTATCGCTGTGATACGTCGCCGCGAATTCGATCACCGACGAAATTAATAGCGAATGTTGCTGCATCAAACCTAGCATGCGCTGTACTCCTTAACTTTCTGTGCACTTAAATGTAGTGGATATTCGCTACGTATCGTGTTCGGGCCGCATTTCGTCAGAAGCGTGGCGCAATACCGGTGCGCTACCGCCCGTCTCCACGCACCGGCATGATGTGAATGCCGTCAGGATCGAATTGCAGGAAGATGTGACTGCCTGATTCAAGGCCGTGATTCTTGACGTGTCGCGTCGTCATGTCCAGATGTAACCGCGCTTCCGGTGGCTGTGTTAGCTGACATTCAACCGTCGTGATTTCACCGAGCTGGCGCAGGCGATTGACCTTGCACGGCTGTACGTTCGGCCCAGCCGGTGCCCGCACATGAAGTTGCACATGCTCGCCCGCAATCACCCAGCGCACGGCAGCGCCGTCGTCCAGACGTCCCTTGTCAGTCGTCTGCAATTCGACACCGCCTGCTGACATGCCCCAGAGCAGTTTTCCGTGCGATGTGTCGCCTGCGGCCTTGCGGAATACGCCAGCATGAATGTCGCGCAGCCCGACCAGTGCAGCCACGCGAGCATTGCGCGGTCGCGACAGCACGCGCTCGGGTGTGCCGTCCTGCAACGTCTCACCGCGCTCCAGAATGCACATTCGATCCGCAAGCAAGCGCGCCTCGCGCAGGTCGTGTGTCACCATGACAATCGGCAGATGCACCGTTTCGCGCAGCTTGATAAGTTCGTCGTAAAGCGCGTGTCGCGTAGGTTGATCGACCGCCGAAAACGCTTCATCGAGCAGCAATAATTTGGGCCGACGCGCAAGCGCACGCGCCAATGCAACGCGCTGCCGCTGACCGCCAGACAACTCATGAGCTCGCCTCGCCGCCAGGCCGTCCAGCTGCATATCGGCGAGCAATTTCATCGCGTTCTCGGCGGGTTCGCCGCGAGGCAGCGCGAGTTTCACGTTGTCGACGGCGGACAGATGCGGGAACAGCGCGTAGTGCTGAAACACCATACCAATCGGTCGCTGCTCGGCGGGCACGTTGACGCTGTTTTCAGTGTCCAGCCACACATCCGCATCGAGGCTGATGCGGCCCTTCGCAACGCCGAGCAATCCGGCAATAGCACGCAGCACGCTCGTCTTTCCACTGCCGGACGGCCCGACCAACGCCAATAGCTCGCTCGGTGCGCATTGCAATTGAACGTTGAGCGGTATCGGGCCTTTTTGTTCGAGCGTGACGGTCAGCATCGGCGTATCAATTTCTTTGCTGCACAGGCCGTGCGCGCGTCAGCCAGGCAGTAGTCAGCAAGGTCGCGAGTGAAATCAGCAAAAGTGTTGCCGACATCACACCCGCCGAATGCAAATCAAAACTCTGCACTTTGTCGTAGATCGAAATGGCGATGGTTTTAGTCTCGCCGGGAATGCTGCCGCCGACCATCAGCACCACACCGAACTCACCTAGGGTGTGCGCTGCCGTCATGATGAGTCCCGACAAAATTCCGCGCCACGCCAACGGCAATTCAATGTGCCACAGCGTGCGCCAGCGCGACAGGCCACAAGTGCGCGCCGCATCGAACAAGTCCTGCGGAATCGCCTCGAACGCGCGCTGAATCGGCATCATCGCGAACGGAATATTGAAGATCAGGCTCGCCAGCAATAGCCCGGAAAAAGAGAACGCCAGCGTGTGCCCGGTCCACTGCTGATAAAGGCTGCCGAGCGGTGACGCACCGCCCATCGATACCAGCAGGTAGTAACCGAGCACTGTGGGCGGCAGCACCAGTGGCAGCGCAAGCGCAGCCTCAACGACGGGTTTGAGGCGGTGAGTCGTGGTAGCCAGCCATCGCCCAACGGCAATGCTGAGTGGAATCAAAATCAGCGCCGTAGCTAATGCCAAGTAAGCCGACAGTCGAAGCGCGCTCCAATCCATTTGTGAGCCTTAGTTATTTGGCTGATCCGGCGGGCAATACAAACCCATAGCGCGTGAACACATCGCGTGCAGTTGCGGATTGCATGTAGGCGTAAAACTCGCGCGCGGCATCACCCGCCTTCTTCGTGAGCACCATGCGCTGTCGCAGCGGCGCGTGCATCGAATCGGGAATCAGCACGTAATTGCCTGCGTTGGCAAATGCCGGTGCGATAGCGAGCGAATACGCAAAAATTCCGCCCTGGGTTGAGCCTGAAACCGCGAACTGTGCGGCTTGTGAAACGTTTTCACCCAGCACGAGTTTGGGCTCAATCTGGCTCCAGAGATTTGCCCGCTTGAGCGCCTCCATCGCAGCGCGACCGTACGGTGCGTGCTCAGGATTGGCGATGGCAAATTTTTTCAGGCGACCGTCAGCCAATGCGCGTCGCAGATCGGCCATCTGGTCATCTGCTTTCAGCGCGGAGTTTTTCGGAGCGAAAAGTACGATGCGCCCCGTGGCGTACAGTGCTCCGCGATCCACAGTCAAATTTTTGTCGGCCAGCTTGAAGATGAAATCCTCATCAGCCGACATGAAAATTTCAAACGGAGCAGACTGCGCAATCTGTTGGTAGAAATTACCCGACGAGCCGTAGGTGATGCGAACTGATTTTCCGGTCTGTTTCTGAAAGGTGACGGCTATCTCGTCGAGCGCAAATTTAAGGTCGGACGCAGCGGCTACCGTCGGCCCGGTTTGAGCGTGGATCGATGCGGAGGCCAGCGTCAATCCAGCCAATGCGCACCAACGCATTAAGGCGCTTGCACCGAAACCCATGGATCACCTACCGATATATTCTTGAAAACATATCGTAAAGTATAGCGGTGTGTCCACAAAAATCAACGCAACTACGCGCGAAGCATGAAACGAATCCGCTCCACGTCTTTGGCAATCGCCTTCGCCGCCCGAATCTCCATCGCGCGATAGCGATTCAGCGCTTCGCTACCCAGCGCAGAGAGCGCTGCGCCGCCCCCGTTCGATCCGCCTTTTACACTGATGACGAGCGGCGCTTTGAAGTGCTCGTTCATGATCGACACCAGATCCCAGCAGCGTTTGTACGACATGCCAAGCTCGCGCGCTGCGGCGGAGATTGATCCGGTTGCCTCTATGGCCGACAACAAATCTGCCTTGCCCGGCCCCATCGCGATCACCGACCCAGCAAATACGCGCAGGCGCAGTTCACGCTGGCTGCCCGCACTGGCGTCGGTTGATGCGGATTGTGCGGAAGCTTTTTTGCGGGCTACTGGCAACGGTACGCTTTCGGGGTTAGGCAAATTGATCGCATGAATATAGTCTTCGTTGAGTAATTCGAACGTTGTGCGCAACCTCGCCCCGGAACAAGTAATAATCGAATGAAGGCCATAGCGCCGAATACAAACTAGAGAGCCTCTAAAAAGGATGGACATGACTGGCACGCCCGTAACAATCAACAAGCACTATGACGTCTGGCCGAAGCGGCTGCCGAAAGATGTTTGCACTCCCGACACCACGTTGTGGGCAAACCTTGACATCACTGTACGGCGCTACCCGGATCGACCGGCGTTTGTGTTTTGTGATCGGGTGTTGACGTTTCGCGAGCTTAACGCGCACGTCGAAGCGCTGGCGGGCTGGCTGCAAAAAGTCGCGGGCGTCGCAAAGGGTGATCGCGTGGCGCTGTGCATGCAGAACTCGCCGCAATTTGTGATTGGCTATTACGCCATTTTGCGCGTCGATGCGGTGGTGGTGCCGGTTAATCCGATGAACAAAGCGGCCGAACTGACGCACTACATCACCGACCCCGCCGCGCGCGTCGCGATAGTCGGCAGCGATCTTGCAGCGCTGTGGGTCGCTGCCAATGCCGAGGTTGCTGCAGGCTCGCCAGATGCAGCCTTGCACCATTTGCTCGTCACCCGCTATTCCGACGAAATGACCGATGGCCGGTTGCCCGAAAGCAGCATCCCGGACGCTTGGCGCGGCTGGCTTGATTTACAGGTCGATCTGCCCGCGTACGGCACACACTGGCGCGACGCGATGGCCACTCAACACAAAGCCGACGCACCTACCGCCGGACCGGACGATCTCGCCGTGCTGCCCTACACCTCGGGTACGACGGGCCTGCCCAAAGGCTGCATGCACACGCATCGCACGATCATGCACAACGTCATCGCCGGCGCGCTATGGGGCGACGGCACCTCTGAGTCGGTCAGTCTCGCCGTGGTGCCGATGTTTCATATCACAGGCATGCTCTATGGGCTGCATCTGCCAATTTATCTGGGCTCCTGCGCGGTCATCATGCCGCGCTGGGATCGCGATCTGGCGGGGCGGTTGATCTCGCATTACCACGTGAACAGCTGGACGATGGTGCCGACCATGATCATCGATTTGCTCGGCAGCCCTAACGTCGCCAATTACGATCTCACAAGCCTCGCCTACATCGGTGGTGGCGGCGCAGCGATGCCGCAGGCTGTGGCCGAGAATCTCTGGCAAAAATTTGGCCTGCGTTTCGTAGAAGGCTACGGCCTCACCGA
>JBBRVM010000334.1:0-4862 GCA_038246865.1 Burkholderiales bacterium | reverse complement strand
TGATAATCGATTCAGACATGGCGGCCCGAGTGGCGTCAGCGCTGGTCTGGATCGGTTCGGCTACGGCGGTGTCAGATAAGGTGCTCATTGACGTACTCCTCACTTTCGCAGCCTTGCAAATGCGTGTGGCATTCGCTCCTTGGTTGCGGCAAAACTGTCAAGTAAAGTTTACACCTCTTTGTGACTGGATTGTCAATCCATCAGTACTTTTCAAAAATCGACGCAGGCGAAGCTGGGTTCGCCCCACGTTCGCGAAGGATTGCAGGTTAGCGAGCGCTTAGGCCAGCTCGTCAAGCCCGATGACTGGCAGTTCGCTGTGCGGGACGTTCAGCGCATCGAGCACACAAATTGCGCCATACGCATCGTTCGCGGCGTAGAGCAGCTGGCTGTCGCTGAGCTGCGCGTTTGCCCAATTCGATGTGCTGACGCGTTTTGACTTCTGGAAGCGCTGATGCAAGACCATCGCCACGGCGCCGCGCACGCCGACTTCGTTTCGATAGCCTTTTTGCTTGAAATAGGTCGTGAGGTCAAGAAGTGCATTGGGGTGCGCTCCGAGTTTTCGCTGGATGTGGCCGCGATCGGACTTGAGTCCGAAACCGACTTTGACCATCGTTTGCGATTGCAGCAGCGCGGCCAGGGCATCGCGCGATTCCCCACGGTTTTCGCCGTGCGCTACCTGAAAAATGTAGCCGCGATTCAGCGTGGCGAACTGTACGACGTGCGGCCCGCTGGCGGCTTCGCCCTTGGCAAAGGTGGGCTTGGATTCGGTGTCGAAGCCGACGAAACGCTGCGACAGAAGATGCTCCACGGTGCGCGCGATGTCAGCGGACGTGACGGGCACTTCGATCTGTTCAAGCCGGAGCCCGACGAACGGCGGCAGCAGCTCGGCTTCGTCCTTCGAGGGCGCGGTGGGGCGAGGCGAACTCATGAACGTGTCGACAAATTCGCGCTATCCCGGGTCGCGCACATCGCCCACGGGATTGACGCCGAAGTCGGAGCGCGCCAGATAGTCGAGCACGCGTTTTGCGGCGGCGTCTGGCGACAGTAGGTCGCCGTTTTCCTTGAATGACACAAACGTCGCGTGGCTCGGAAAGTCGGCTGGATCGGTGTTGCGCAGATGCGTCTGCATTTCGGTATCGATGATGCCGGGTGCAAGCGAGCACAGCTTTGCGCCGTTCGAACGAGCCGCTTCTTCGAGCGCAACACAGCGCGTGTAGTGATCCATGCCCGCTTTCGCTGCGCTATAGATCGATTGCGATGCCATCGCGCGGCGTCCGTTACCTGACGAAATATTGAGCACTTTGCGCTCGCCGGTCCAGTTGCTGGTGGCGTTTAGAAACGCAGCCGTGAGCTGCATCGGAGTTTCCAGATTGACGCGCATTGCCTGTGCGATATCGTCGCAGTCGGCGGACGACAGCGATGAAATTTTCGGTAGTGCGGCGGCGTTGTTGATGAGCGTGGCGCTGGCAAACTCGCTGCTGTCGTTGGCACCCAGCCACAGTGCAAGCTTCCGGCTGGTACTGGCACCTTCGGTCAAATCCTGCTGCCACTGTTCGAGCGTCACGTCTTCTGTGTTCGCTGCCTGATCGGCAAGCGCAGTGCTGGTTCTGCGCGAAATACAAAGCAGCGTGTGACCGGGTTGCAGGAGCTGTTGCGCCATGCCGAGGCCCATGCCGCGCGATGCGCCAGTAAGAATGGTGAGGTGTTTCTTCATGTGCGCATCTTAGCGTTTGCGCCCCCGCACGCGCTAGCATCGAATCAGCCCAGAGAAAACGAGCGCTCACTTAAATCGCACACGCCAAAATCAGGGCACGACAACCGATTAGAAAAAGGAGTACGGCATGAAATACCTTTGCGCGCATCGCTGGGCATTCAGCGCGTGGGGCGGCGCTTTGCACGAGCAGGAGGACACGCTGGCGCCCGCCACCGGACACGAAGTCACGCTGCGGATTACGCATTGCGGCATGTGCCATTCCGACATTCATATTCGGGAAGGCGGGTTCGATATGGGCGGCGGCAAGCTCTCGTCGCTGGAGCGCTCGGGCGTCAAATTGCCGGTGACGATGGGGCATGAAATCGTTGGCGAAGTGGTTGAGATTGGCCCCGATGTGAAAGAAGTTTCGCTGGGGATGCAGGTCGTCGCCTACCCGTGGCTCGGCTGTGGAGCGTGTGCGGTGTGTGTGCAGGGCGACGAACATTTGTGTGTGAAGGCCGCGCGTAATCTGGGTATTCAGGTGCCGGGCGGATATGCCGATGCAGTGCGCATTTCGCACGAACGCTATCTGGTGCCGACTGGCGCGCTGGAACCCGCGCGAGCGGCGACGTTTGCTTGTGCGGGGATCACGGCGCTTGGCGCAATTCGCAAATTGCCGACGCTTGGCGCGGAGGACTATGTGGCGATCATCGGCTGCGGTGGCGTCGGCATGACCGGTGTGGCTTTGCTGTCCGCAACGTCGAAGGCGAAGATCGTGGCAATTGATCCTGATCCTGCGAAGCGTGAAGCCGCGCTCGCACACGGCGCATCGTTCGCGTTCGATCCCGGGCTGGCCGACGCTCTGAAAACCATCAACAAAGCCTGCACCGGGAACATCGCTGCTGCGATTGATTTCGTCGGCTCGGAATCCAGCTCAGCGCTCGCCGTGAACCTCGTGCGGCGCACAGGACTGGTTGTGATCGTCGGACTGTTTGGCGGCGAATTCAAAATGCCGCTCCCGATGTTCGCGCTGAAATCTATCACGATCACCGGATCGTACGTGGGTGGCTTGAATGATCTACGGGAGCTGGTGGCGCTGGCGCAGCGTGAGAAGCTGCCTCAGATTCCACTCGATTTGCGACCGATGGCCTCAGTCAATGAGGCGCTGGATGACTTGATCCACGGGCGCGTGGTGGGGCGCGTAGTGCTCCAGCCCTAGCAAAGTTTGCGGTTACACGCGCGGTTTCGCGGGCGTAACGTGGTCGCGCGTGAGCAGCGCCAGCGTATTGCCCGGTAGCAGGCGGATGCTGTTCTTCGACGCAAAGGTCGTCGCAGCAGCGCTCAACGGGTTCACTGCAACGTAGATGCCCTGATTGGCGTCAAGTTTGGTGATCGCGTTGTGGAGTTCGCGCAGCGGCTCGACGCCGTGCGTCGCGGCTTTCCAGCGCTTGCAACTCACGAGCGACGTGCGACCGGCCTTGCTGATCGACAAGTCCACGCCATCGAGACCGATGCGCGTCACGGCATAGCCTTCCTCGCGGTAACCTGCTTCCAGCGCACTCAAAAAATCGCGGCTAGATAGCGCTGCCAGTGCCTGCAAGGTCGCCTCAATCCGCACCGGATTCGGTGCCCGCATTTGCCGCCAGAACGCCATCGAGCCGATGATCACGAACGGCATGCCGGACAGCGCACCCACGGTCTTGAAGCGATCCGGAAGCAACAGGAAACCGGCAATACCCACCGCAATCGCCACCGCAAAACTTACCCACCACGGCGAGCGCAAAAGCACCGCGAAGAGGGATTTTTCAGACATCTTGAATTGCACGGCGAACCTTGTGAATTGAGTGACAGCTTTTTCGTGGAACCCTTATTGCGCGAGGGCTAACGCGTAAAAATGACTAAAGTCGAGAAGCGACGTTTTAGGAGCTTAGCCCCGATGCAGACAGACCTCTACGTTAAAGCCGTAGGGCTCACAGTGCCTGTCGCTTGTAAATCGCAAAGCGCTGGCGTTTGATCGCTCGGCTCTGTGGTTTAAGAGACGGACAATGCTCGCCGTAGAAAGCCACGAAACCGGCCTTACCGCATATTCCCCGTATGCCCCAAAGAATATCGCCCCGGTTGCGGCCACACGGTCAAGCCATGCGGCTCGCGTCCGACTTTGATCTGATCGACCGCGCCACTCGTCGTGTTGATGCGATACACGACGTGGTCATAACGGCCCGACAGCCACAGATAAGCGCCATCCGCGCTGACGTTACCCATATCCGGGCTACCGCCGCCCGGGATCGGCCAGTTCTTTATGATCTTTCCCGTGGCGAAATCCATCACTGAAATGCTGCCTTTGCCCAGCGGTTTGCCGCGAATTTCGTTGCTACCGCGATTAGCGATGTAGAGCAATTTGCCATCGCGGCTTGGATATAAACCATGCGCGCCAACACCCGTCGCAATGAAGCCAATTTGTTTGAACGTCTCGCCGTCTACCACATGCACGCCGTCGGCCATCATGTCGGCGACATAGAGCGTCTTGCCGTCCGGTGAAGCGCGCACATCTTGCGGCATGCCGCGCGTGGTGCAGATTTCGCCGCCCGCCGTCGTCGGGTCTGGGATGTAGCGTGGCTTTTTGCCGGGCGTAGCCAGCGTCTTCAACACATCGGGACGGTTGAAATATTGCGAAAGCGAAATCGTGGCCATCACCTTGCGATTCACCAGATCAATTTTCGTCATGCTGCCGTTAAATTCGCAGGTGAAAAATGCAAATTTGCCGTCGATGGAAAAGTCGGCGTGATTGATGCCCGCACACTTCGGCGTCGCAATCGAGAACTCCATTTTCATCGTCTGCGCATCACGATAATCGAGGCGTTTGTAAGCCTCTGCCACGATGATGGCGTACTTGCCATCGGGCGACCAGTACATGTTGTACGGATCGTCCACCGGGATCGAAGCCCCCGGTTTGCCCGTCTTCGGATCAATCGGCGTCAGGCTGCCGTCGGTGCGCCCCTCGGCGTTGTTGGCGACCCACAACGTCTTCATGTCCCACGACGGAACGACGTGTTGCGGATGAATCCCGACTTTGAATTTGTCGATGACTTTGAGCGTCGCCGGGTCGATCACAGATACCGTGTTCTCGCCGCGATTGGGGACGTAGACGCGGGGCAGGGAGCCCTCGACC
>JBBRVM010000333.1:0-4898 GCA_038246865.1 Burkholderiales bacterium | reverse complement strand
TCCCCTCTCTCCTTGCGGGAGAGGGCTAAGGTGCTGGGTAAGGTGGCGTCAAGATTTACGACTTTACGCCGCTTCGTCCGTCCTAAAGCATGACTCTCTGGCGCGCGCTCCGCCGCTTCCTCAAAGGCGACGGCATCATCTATTCCGGTTATCTGGCCTTTCTATCGTTGTTGGCCTTGTTGCCGGTGCTGGGTGTGCTGTTCTGGCTATCGCAACAAAGCTCAATCATCAAGACGGCCGACGCGGCGTTTCGTGATTTTTTGTTTACCAATTTGTTTCCAGAAACCGCCAAGCAGGTGGTCGCGGTCGTCGACAAATTGCGAGCCAACGCAAAAGGATTAGGCATGACGGGTGTTGCCATCATCGCTGGGGACCTGTTGTTGAAAGCGTTGGCGCTGAACGCTGCCGTTGATCGGATTTGGGGTTCAGCGCGGCGCAATCTTTGGGGATTTGTGCGTGGCGCGCTGGTGCTGCTGATACTGGTTCCGGCGGTGGTCGCTACGTTAATTTGGGTGATTCGTCTTGTTGAAAAAACCTTGATCGCAGTGATGCCCTCGCTGAGTGAAACAATTCAGACCGTTGTCGACCCTATTGAAATCGGCGTCCCGTTGATTGCCGCGTTAACCCTTATCTATCGTTGGGTTCCAGCTCGCCTGAACGCATGGCGATCACCGTTGGCTTCAGCCGTGTTGGTCACTGCGCTGATTGAAGTAGCGCGATATCTCATTGCCCACTATTTCGCGCAACTGCAGCAATTGAAGTCGCTGTACGGTGCATTCATCGCATTCCCCATTTTGCTGGTGACAGTGTTTGTGACCTGGTCGTTGGTGCTGTATGGCGCAGCGTTGGTCGCCGAAGGGTTTGGCAGCAAGCTACGCTGGTTCTCCAGTGCGCAGAGCGCCAAAACTTTCAGGTTGAAACCGGCAAAAAACTAGCTCAGCGCGATGTACCCCGGCAGCTCGGCCGCGTGCGCGCGCACTGCGGCGATCAGCGCACGCACTCGTGGATGATTTTGCGTTTCGGCACGACCCGCCAGTCGATAAATCTCAACCGCTAGCGGTACAAAATGCAGCTTGAACTGCGAGGCCGCGGCGCGAAGTCCCAAGCCCACATCCGCTGCGCCCGCGGCGATGCTTGCGGCAACGGCTTGATGGGTGAATTCCTCGTGCTCGTAACCAGAAATTCGTCCCGATGCGACGCTCGCGTCGGTGAGCAGTGAGTCCAACAACAAGCGCGTGCCTGATCCGCGTTGACGGTTAATGAATCGGACGGCGTCCCCCGTTAAATCAGCCAGCGTTGAAATTTTTCCTTTCGATCGCGGTGCAATGATGAGCCCCTGTTCGCGCTGCATGAGCGGTACGCTCCAGAACTCGGTGCTTGCTTCGACGTTTGCCCACAGCGAAGTTTCAGCCTGCGCAGCACCGTGGCTCGCCGCAGGCGTCATGTGGTGATAGCCCGCCAAATCAGTGTCACCACGCAGCAGCGTGCGAACGCAGTCCACACTGCCGCCGCTGCTCATGTGAATAGCATCGCCGAGCCTTTGCGCCTTGGCATTCGCAGCGGTTGGTGAGGGACGGGCGAAGGCTTGCGCTAGCGCAAAATCGTGGCTCGCCATCAGTCGAAGTTGTGCCTCATCGCGCAACGATTGCATCAGATCCGCCGCAAAACGATCCACATATTCTTTGGCGGGCGGCGTAAATAGTTCGCCATGCGTTTCCAGGACGGCGAGGACTGCGCGGCCTTTGCTGGTCAGGCTGGTGCCACGTCCGCGTGACTTGCCAACTAGTTTGCAGCCGAGTGCAGTATCAAAGCTCAGCAAGCGTCCCCAAAGCGTTCGATAAGTTACGTCCAGTGCAATCGCTGCCTGGGTGATCGACTGCGTATCGGCAATGGTGCGTAGGCTGCGAGCTAGATCGCCAAGGTTCAAGGTTTCTGTGCCGATTGAAGCGACAGCCCCGGTAGAAAAACTGATGTGTACTGCGGACGCTCTGATCATCGTGACGTCTAAATGAATGGTTGTGCATTATGTAAGCAATTGCATATTAATTTAACAATATCAAAAAAGCCAAAATGTGTCTTAGTTTTCGCACGTGAAGTGACAGATATGAAGGTAAGCTGTATTGGAGTCAGCAGGCGGTGCGCCCGTGCTCCCTCGCGCTTTTTCCCGCAATGAGTGTGACCACCGCCTTCCGTCGTAGAGTGCATTTTGCGGTGTTGTTGCTGCCTCCGTTACCGCATTTCGAATTGCAGCATGGGTCGAGGTCCGAGTGAGTCTCTTCGCCGATTCCATCGCCGCTGCGGGCTCACTGCTGCTCGCTCGCGATTCGACACTCATGGAAATCACAGGACTGTCGCTAAGAGTGAGCGCGACGGCCACCGCTATCGCGGCGTTGATTGGGCTGCCGCTCGGTGCCTGGACTGCTTTGACGACAAATCGTTTGCGACCTCCGATTGTTGTCGTGCTCAACGCGTCGATGGGATTGCCGCCCGTGGTGGTTGGACTCATTGTGTATCTATTGCTTTCGCGGAGTGGACCGATGGGGCCGTTGGGCTGGTTGTTTACGCCCACTGGCATGGTGATGGCGCAAACCATCTTGATCACACCGATCATTGCCGCACTAGCGCGGCAAACGATCGAGGATGCGCATGTGCCCCTATGCGACTGGTTCACGTCATTGGGGTTGAGCGCATGGCAGCGCATCCTCACGCTGTTGTTCGAAGCGCGCTTCTCGCTGGCTGTTGTGATGCTTGCAGGATTTGGCCGTGCCATCGCTGAGGTCGGCGCAGTCATGATTGTAGGTGGCAATATCGCTGGATCGACGCGCGTGATGACGACGACGATTGCGCTGGAGACCTCGAAGGGCGATCTTCCGCTTGCGCTGGCGCTCGGCCTTTTGCTCGTCACCCTGATGCTCATCGTCAATGGCTTTGCCCAGACCTTGAAGGCGAAGATGGAGCGGCGCAATGCTTGAGACGAATCCTCATCCCATGCTGCGAATTACTCTGGTGAAAATACGCCAAGCCTCGGTAATCGTGGACGGAAAGGCGCTGCTCTCCGAGATTGATCTCACCATTACTGAAGGCGAAAGTGTCGTTGTGCTCGGGGCCAACGGCGCGGGTAAATCGACGTTACTAAAGCTTTGTAATGCGCTCATTGCACCGAGCAAGGGCAGTGTGCAAACGCTGCCGTTACATCAGCAGTCGTTAATTTTTCAAAGACCGGCATTGCTTCGACGCACCGTGTTGGACAACGTTCGGTATGTGTTGTTGGTTCGTGGCATTGCCGAGCCCGCATGCACCGAACAGGCGCAACGCGCACTCGCCGCCTGTAACTTGAGCGCGATATCGAACCAGTCTGCACGATCGCTTTCGGGCGGTGAGCAGCAGCGCCTCGCGCTAGCGCGCTCATGGGCCTGCACGCCCCGCTTGTTGCTCGCCGACGAACCGACTGCGAATCTCGCGCCATCTGCAATGCGTGACGTTGAGACACTTTTGCAAACGGTTCAGGTCGGTGGAACAACTTTGGTGCTCACCACGCACAACGTCGCGCAGGCCAAGCGCATCGCTCGCCGAATCATTTTCTTGGACAGCGGAAAGATCGTCGAAGACCGACCCGCCGCCGAATTTTTTGTGTCACCGCATTCCGCCGCCGCGCGGACTTACCTCGAAGGAGAAACTTTATGAAACGATTTTCTAACCTAGCCGCGCTGATGCTCTCCGCCGTCTCGCTGGCGGCGCTCGCACCGACCTCGGTATCGGCACAGGAGACGACCATCACTGTGGCGTCGACGACGTCGACTGAGCAGTCGGGCCTGTTCGGCTATTTGCTGCCACAAGTGCAGAAGGCCACAGGAATCACCGTGAAGGTTGTGGCGCTAGGAACAGGGCAGGCACTTGACGTGGGTCGTCGTGGCGACGCCGACGTCGTCTTCGTGCACGATAAAGTAGCCGAAGAAAAATTCATCGCTGAAGGCGCTGGAGTCGAGCGCATTGGCGTGATGTACAACGACTTTGTCCTAGTCGGGCCTAGTGACGACCCAGCCAAGGCGGCGGGTAAAGACATCGTTGCTGGACTCAAAGCGGTGTATGCCCACAAATCAGCTTTCGTCTCGCGCGGCGACAAGAGCGGCACTCATGCCGCGGAGTTGCGCTACTGGAAAATGGCGAGCCTTGATCCGGCAACTGAAAAGCAGACGTGGTATCGCGACACGGGCTCTGGCATGGGCCCCGCGCTCAACACGGCCGCCGCAATGAACGCCTACATCCTCGCCGACCGTGGCACCTGGCTGTCATTCAAAAACCGTCAAAATCTGAAAATTATCGTTGAAGGGGACGTCAAACTATTCAACCAATACGGCGTGATTCTTGTGAACCCCAAAAAGCATCCAAACGTGAAGGTTGAGGCGGGACAAAAATTCATCAACTGGTTGGTGAGCGCAGACGGTCAGGCGACGATTGCAGGCTACAAAATCGGCGGCGAGCAGTTGTTTTTTCCGAATGCAGTGAAGCAGTAAATATTGAATTGTGGGAGCGGTTTTACCGCGAATCGTCGCTTGAATAGACAATCGCGGTGGAACCGCTCCCACAAAACGATGATCGCATTCTTGCGGCACCGCTGGTGTTGCAAAGTAATACCCAACGAGTTTCTGGAGATTTTGATTCAGGCTAGGGCAGAATCCACGCACTAAACAAAAGCGGGGTCACCATGTCTGAACACAGCTCGGAACACAGCCAATTTGCGTTGCTCGGCGAGCGGCGCTTCGCGCCGTTCTTCTGGACGCAGTTCTTGGGCGCGATGAACGACAACGTGTTCAAGAATGGCATGATCATCTTCATGGCGTTCGGCGGCATGACCCTGGCGGGCATGGATGCGAATCTGTTGGTGAACGCGGCTGGTG